>NZ_FNQE01000006.1 GCF_900107485.1 Proteiniborus ethanoligenes | reverse complement strand
TATTTCAAGATCCTTTTCGCCTAATAGCTTCTTTAGTTGCTCATTCTCCTTATCTAAGGAGGAATTAGTGCTATAATCTATATTAAGAGGATTATTCGTTTTGTTAGCTTCCTTTGATTCTCTAACCCATCTTGTAACCGTGCCTGGGACAATATCATGCTTTCTTGCTACTAAAGTTGCATTACCAACTTCCTCTACTTCTTTAACAATTTGACGTTTAAATTCTTCTGGATATCTTGTATTTTTGCTTCTCATTCTGGCAACCTCCTGTTGATTATATTTTACTATAATCGTGTGTGATTGTCCAAAACGGTTAGGGGGCTAAATAGGAGATATTATACATTTTACTCCTTCCTTTCATAGTTGTATAGTATTATATTATGTTTATGTTAAGAAGATGTGATTTAATTAATTAGGGAAAAGCATGGGGATGGGGTTGTTGCTTTTATATTGATGCTTCTAGTGAAGATATGCTACAATTTAATCAATCTACAAATTAAAGCTAGTATTACTATCACGGTGGCCTGATTATTTGTGTCTGCTTAACACTTTGGAGGGATATAAATGGGAATTTCTAAAAACACATTATCCTTAGCAGGGGAATATGCAGTTGCAAGTGAGTTATGCAAAAGAGGATTGTATGCACAATGTATATCAAACACTTTTTACCCTTTGCATCTATTATTCTTAATGAATGAGAGGAGAAACTATATAAAATAGCTTCTTTTACTCAAAATCAGCAAATGATAGATAATAAAGCAACTGTATATGTATGTGAAAATTTTTCTTGCAACGAGCCTACAACAGATGTTGAAAAATTCATTAGCTTACTAAGTAAAGCCTAAACAGAGACTAGAAAATCTCTGTTTAGGCTTTTAGACTTAAGAATATTCCTTATAGTCACAGTCATTATCATCCTTTTTACAATGTGGTGGCGGTGATGGTGGCATATGCTCAGGATGATAGAAGAATACTTTTATAACATAATCTTTACAAGAATCTACTCCAAATAAAAATTGTCCACACTCATCAGTAAATGCAAAGGTTATAGGTTTTAGCTTACATTTACTTTCTTTTTCAAATAGCTTAACTACTGCATCCTTTACAGGACAGCCATCAGGAAATTTTACAACTCCGTGTATTGCTGCTCTATTTTCTTCTTCTAAGCAGATCACCATATCTCTTTCTTCATTTGGCTTTAGCTTCTATTTTCCAGACAGCTCAATTCTTTTAAGTTTCCAACCCATTAAAACACCTCCCTTCAATATACTATGTATCAATGTAGTCAACAGTTACATCTAATTCATAAATGTTATCCGTTAACGGCTTAATTGCCTCGTTTGGCTTTACATAAGATTTATTACCTTTAAAGTCTTTTAAGATAATATGGGATATATTTGCTTCTATTTCGGACTCTGCTATTGTCTTATTTGATTTTTTTGTAATAGCTTTACTTTCTATGGGATAAGATAATTGAATAGGAACTTTAATTTTATAGCTTAAAATATTTTTTTGTTCTAAATATTCTTCTACAAGGTTTAGATTTTCGTTATCGAGGAAGAAATAGTATTCGATAATGGCTTCTGCTACATTGCGAGGACAGTTTCTAAATACTTTATTAGCTCTTATAACAGGAATACTGTTTTTACTTCCATTTGATAAAACCGTATACTTGTTATCAGTATATATAAGCTCAATGTTTAGATTGTTACATAATGATTTTAGATGGCTATTCAAGGCTTCACCTCCTTACTTCTGATAATATAATATACAAAAATATGTATTTGGTGCTATTAATAGAATAAATAAGGATATATTTTTCAGATAGTAATATATAAGGAAACTTTGTTCATGGTAAATAGACTACAAATAGTGAAAAATTATCAGAAATATTGTAGAATTAGTATAGAATACTAATAAAAGCAATTTTGCATGTATTTTAAAATAAAATTTTAGGGGGATTGAAAATGATTAAAGAAATAGGAAAAGAATTTATGGAAAAAACTAAATACAAGTATTTAGATGAGTCTGATCAAAACAAGGGACTACCCCAACCTCCCTTTGAGCTAGATTATGACAAAGAAGCGGAGCTAATTGATTTGCCATCTGCTGAGAATCTAAATATTAAGAATATGGATTTAAGAACAGCCATAGAAACTCGAAGAACCTTGAGAAAATATGCTGATACTCCACTAACTATTGAAGAGCTTTCTTATTTATTGTGGTGTACTCAGGGTGTAAAGCAAATTGTATCTAGACCAGCTACCCTTAGAAATGTTCCTTCCGCAGGTGCTAGACATGTATTTGAAACTTTTCTTCTAATAAATAGAGTAGAGGGAATAAAACCAGGTCTATACAGATACATAGCACTTTCCCATAAACTTATTGCAGTCAACTTAGAGCCAGAAATAGCAGATAAAGTAACCTTTGCTTGTCGTGATCAGGTGTTTGTTAAGAATAGTGCTGTAACCTTTATATGGGCTGCAGATATTTACAGAGTAACATGGAGATATGGTGAGAGAGGATATAGATATATTCATCTAGATGCAGGACATGTATGTCAAAATCTTTATTTGACAGCAGTATCTATAGATGGTGGAGCTTGTGCCATTGGTGCATTTGATGATGACAAAATAAATGAATTGCTTGGCTTAGATGGAGAAAACCAATTTGTAGTATATGCTGCTACATTAGGAAAGAAAGGGACCCAGCTCTTATAGAGCAGGTCCCTTTCATCATATGAGTATAAAATGATATATAAATAACAACAAACCAAATATAAAAGCAACAGATAAAGCAAAAGGAATAATCTTTTTTAAAACCTTTCCTTCAGAGCCTAAGATGCCAGCAGTAGTTGTTCCTAATACTACGTTTCCTGGTGCTATAGAGGTTCCTATTCCACCACCAGCAGATTGGGCACCTAGAATTGCAGAGGTATTTAACCCTATTATCTGAGAAGTTTTCATTTGAAATATACTAAATAAAATATTAGATGACATATTACTTCCAGTTATAAATGAGCCAAGTAGACCTATAAATGGAGAAATAAGGACATAATATCTACCTAGTACGTTTGAAACACCCTGTGCTAAAACCTCAGTTTGTCCTGTTCCTGACATTATCCTAGACATAGTAATTAAAGAAATTATGGCAAATCCCGAAGGAAGTGCTTTTTTTATAGTCCTCTTTAATACATTTTGAAAAGATCCCTTCTTAATAAGACCTTTACTTAAGTAATAAAAATATCCTAATACTGCAGAAACAAAAAGGAACATACTAGCATGAGTAAATGGTTTTATAGGTGAAAACTTGGTAACCGCATTGTTTACAACACCAAAGGCTGTTGCAGTTTGTATAAAGCTTGGACCATAGCTAAATCTGCTAAGGAATTGATTAATTGGTGTAATAAGTAATACAATCAATGTTATAGATGTCATTAAATAATAAGGCATAAAAGCATCATTAACACTCATTCGATCTTCCTTAGAAGACTCTATTGATTTTTCTTTTCTTATCATTATTTTACTATCAAAGATCTGCCAATTGTCCTTGTATAATGGGCTTTTAGAAAGCAACATTATGACAATTAACGAAATAGAGCTAGGAACAAAGACAGCAAGATCAGCATTGATTTGTGAGAAAAGGATTTGGCCAACACCTTGAGTCAATGATATAAGAACAATTGCTAAGAATCCCTTCCTGATAGCCTTAAATCCACCGTAAAAATATGCAATAGTTGTACAAGAAATAATGTTTAAAATAAATAATAAACCACTTGTATATATTGCAATAGTGCTTATAGTACTTACATCAGATATTCCTGTTTGCATAATCATAGAATGCCAAGCCAGAGCTAAGGTTCCAAAAGTTCCAGCCCAACTATGACCTATTAAAGGAATAACAACTGCCCATATCGGAGATACTCCTATGCCGATAAGTAAGGGCGCTGTTACTAAAACTGGCACTCCAAATCCAGTTACACCTTGCAAAAAACTTGCAAACGCTATCCCAATTCCCATGATTCGTAACAATTCATTAGGAGCAAGTTTCTCAAAAGCTTTGTTTAAAACACTAAAAGATTTAGCCTCACTACTAACCTCGTATAGTAATATAGCTGTTAAAATTACTAATATAATACTTAATGAACTCCATAGTGCCTTCAAAATCTCAATTACAATAACTATAGTATTAGCTTTAAAAAACAGCACACTTATTACAGTAGTCAAAACAAGTGTCACAGGTGCAGCTTTTGATGCTCCCCATTGAAATTTCACCATTAATAAATAGAAGAAGTAAAATTGGTATTATAGCTAGAAACCAATAAAATAAGTTTATAGGTAAATTCATAAAAATACCACCTTTCATAGATAAACAATGGATAGTAACATAACAAAAAAATAGGATACACTATAACTAATTGTAAATTCTAAATAGATTTTAAACAACGTAAATCAATGAAAGCAACTGAATTACAACCAATACCAATGGGAATGTTAGTTGCAGCATTGATGGGTATAGCTTTAACACTACCTATTAGTAGTACTGCTATTGCAATAATGATTGGTATATCTGGAGTAGCATCTGGGGCAGCTGTTGTAGGTGGATGTGCTCATACTATAGGTTTTGGTATCCAAAGCTACAGAGAAAATGGATTCTCAGGTTTAATAGCTCAGTCATTAGGCTCCCCAATGGTTCAAATAGGAAATATAGTTAAAAATCCTTTACTAATGGTCCCGCCAACAATTACATCAATGATACTTGGACCATTTGTAACTACAATTTTTAAAATGGAAAGTATATCAGCTGCAGCTGGTACAGGAACATCTGGTTTAGTTGCACCACTTGGAGCTTTAGCAGCTATGACTCAAGCAGGTTATCCAGCAGGAGAGATTTGGTTAAAAATTATAGTATTCTGTTTCATAGCCCCTGCAATATTAACTTGGATTATCTCTGAGATTTTCAGAAAATTAGGTTGGATAAAACCTGGAGATTTAAAATTAGACATTTAATTATATATTACTTTATCTGAATAAACATAGAAATATAGGTACTATTTATTTGTTAGGAGTGATGAGATGATTTATGGATTAATTAAGAAAAATACCTATCAAGACTCAGTAAATTTAATGCTTCTTAGTAGTAAGCTTTCAAAATTAGATGGAATCAACAAAGTTTCTATAATGATGGGAACACCTGCAAACAAAGAAATATTTCAAAATACAGGAATGGATGTAGCAGAATTTGAAGATGCAACCCCTAATGATATCTGTATAGCAGTTGACACTGATAATGAAAGTCTAGTCAGTAATGTATCAAATGAGTTAGATAATTTCATAAAGGATTTATCTTCAAAGTCAAAGGATAAGAAACTAACAACATCTAGAACCTTAGATGGAGCATTGAATAATTTACCTGATGCAAATTTAGCCTTAATATCTTTACCAGGAGAATATGTTTTTAAAGAGGCTGATCGCTTGTTAGATAAAAACATAAACACCTTTATATTTAGTGATAATGTATCTATAGAAGAAGAGAAAAAATTGAAAGAAAAGGCTCATAATAAAGGATTAATAGTAATGGGACCAGATTGTGGTACTGGAATAATATCTAGTATACCTCTAGCTTTTGCCAATATAGTACAAAAAGGAAATATTGGTATAGTAGGTGCATCAGGAACTGGTATTCAAGAGGTAACATCCATAATTGGTAGAAATGGTGGAGGAATTTCACATGCAATAGGAATTGGTGGAAGAGATTTATCAGAAGAAATAGGAGGAATTTCTGCTATTGATGCCCTTAAGATGTTAAATGAAGATGACAATACTGATGTTATAGTATTCATATCTAAGCCACCAGCACCATCAGTAAAAGATAAGGTAATTGAGACTTTCAAAACCTTAGATAAAAAAGTAGTAGCATTATTTTTAGGTGAAAAGCCTGAAAATTCTGAAGATAACATAATATATGTTTGGACATTAGAAGAAGCTGGCTATCAAGCTCTAATGATTTCTAAAACTTCAGGAAACTATAGAAAAAATCTTCAAGGTATCTTAGAAAAATTAGATACTATAAAAAGTAATCAAAATCAAAGAAAAATTCACGGATACTATGGTGGAGGAACTTTAGCAGGAGAGGCATCTATATTGCTTAAGGATTACTTTAACATTAAGGACAGTAAAAATCCTGAAGGTTATATGCTTAATTATGAGGGCCATGAAATTATTGATTTTGGTGATGATAGGTATACAAAAGGAAGACCTCATCCAATGATAGATCCTAGCACAAGAATTGATATATTAAATAAACTAATCGAAAAAGAAGATGTAGCTATTGTACTATTTGATAATGTGTTAGGCTATGGCTCAAATGATGATATGGCAGGAGCGTTGGCGCCTGAAATTAAGAAGGTCATAGAATATAAAAATTCAAAAGGACAAGACATATTATTTATAGCTTCTGTATGTGGTACTGAAGAAGATAAACAAGTATACAGTTCACAAGTTACTGAATTAAAAGAAGCAGGGGTACTTGTTTTAGATACGAATGCTGAAGCTACTTATACAGCAATAGAAGCATTAAAGTACCTTCAAACAGAAGATAAAACTACAGTTTCAGAAATAAATAAAAATGGGTTGTTAAATACTGATCTTAAGGTTATAAACATAGGACTTGAAAACTTTGCAAATACTGTATTAAGTCATGGTGGACAAGTTGTTCAATATAATTGGTCACCTATTGCAGGTGGAGATAAAAAAACACAAGGTCTATTAGATCTACTAAATTCTTTATAGGAGGAATAAACAATGAAATATAATAGTTTAAACGAAGCAAACCAAGCGGTTATTGATAAAATTGTATCTGCACAGCCATATCTAGTTGATGTAGTGCCTGCAAAAAGCGTAATTAAAGAATTAAATGGGAAAGTATTACTTCACGCTGGTCCTCCAATAAAATGGGAGCAAATGACTGAGCCAATGAAAGGTTCTTGCTATGGAGCGGCTATATTTGAAGGATGGGCAACTAATGAAGAAGAAGCACATAAATTACTCTCAAATGGAGAAATTGAGTTTATTCCTTGTCATCATGTAGATGCAGTTGGTCCAATGGGTGGAATAACATCAGGTAACATGGCTGTTTTAGTTGTTGAGAATAAAGATGGTGGAAATAGAGCTTACTGTACAATGAATGAAGGTATAGGTAAAGTATTAAGATTTGGAGCATATAACGAAGAAGTTGTTAATAGACTTCATTGGATGAAAGATGTTTTAGGACCATCTTTGTCTAAAGCACTAAAACTAACTGATGGTGGTATGAACCTAAATGTAATAATAGCAAAAGCAATAACTATGGGTGATGAATTCCACCAAAGAAATATCGCAGCTTCTGCAATATTTATGAAAGATATAACTCCATATCTTGTACAAACAGATATTAGTAAAGAAGACTTGTTAGCAGTAACAAAATTCCTTGCTGATACAGATCAGTTCTTCCTAAATATTGCAATGGCTCTTTCTAAAGCAGTAATGGACTCAGCAAGAACAATACAAGAAGGAACAATTGTAACTGCCATGACTAGAAATGGTAATGAATTTGGTATAAGAGTATCAGGAATGGGAGATCAATGGTTTACTGCACCTGTTAATACTCCAGAAGGTTTATTCTTTACTGGATATTCTCAAGAAGATGCTAACCCTGATATAGGAGACAGTGCTATTACAGAGGCTCTTGGTGTTGGTGGTATGGCAATGATTGCTGCTCCTGGAGTAACTAGATTTGTAGGTGCAGGTGGATTTGATGCAGCTCAAAACATTAGTGATGAAATGAAGGAAATTTGTATGGATCACAATCCAAACTGGTCTATTCCAACATGGGATTTTAAAGGAGCTTGTCTTGGAATTGATGTGAGAAAAGTTGTTGAAACAGGGATAACACCTCTTATAAATACAGGAATTGCACATAAAAAGGCTGGCGTTGGCCAAGTTGGTGCAGGTACAGTTAGAGCTCCACTTGGATGCTTTACAAAAGCATTAGAAGCATTAGTTGAAAAGTATGCAAAATAAACTAACCCTTATTTTATAATAAAGAGATCTTTGGAGTCATTTAATGACTTCAAAGATTTCTTTAGATAGTTAATGTAAGAAAATAAAGAATAACATATTCACCATTGGTTAAATTTTATATAAGATGCCATATTAGAAATGTATAGGAATTTGAAGAGGAGTGATGATTGTGAGTAAAGTAATGATAGCATTAGGAGGAAACGCATTAGGCAACAGCCCAAAAGAACAATTAGAATTAGTAAAAGAAACGGCCAAGCCTATTGTGGATTTAATTGAAGCAGGACACATCGTTGTACTAGCCCATGGAAATGGACCACAGGTTGGAATGATTAATTCTGCTTTAGAAACTGCAGCAAGTGTAGATAATAGAATTCCTGAAATGCCTTTTCCCGAGTGTGGAGCAATGAGTCAAGGCTATATAGGATATCATCTTCAAAATGCCATAGCATTTGAATTAAAGAATAGAAATATTAACAAATCAGTTGTTTCTGTAGTAACACAGGTTATTGTAGATGAAAATGATGAGGCATTTAAGAAGCCTTCTAAGCCAATAGGTGGATTTTTTAGTAAAGAGGAAGCAGATGAGCTAGTAATCAAAAAAGGATATACAATGGTTGAAGACTCTGGAAGAGGATATAGAAGAGTAGTTCCTTCCCCTAAACCAGTAGATATAGTGGAGAAAGATGTTATCAATGACATTGTAAACAGTGGTCATATTGTAATTGCTGTAGGAGGTGGAGGAATCCCTACAGTAAGAAAAGGCAATGCTCTAATAGGTATTCCAGCAGTTATAGATAAAGACTTAGCTAGTCAAAAATTAGCGGAGCTATTAGATTGCGATACCCTATTTATACTAACTGCAGTAGAAAAAATCGCAATTAACTTTGGTAAACCAAATCAAGTAAACTTAGACAGAATTACAGTAGGAGAAGCACTAAAATATATTGACGAAGGACATTTTGCACCAGGAAGTATGCTACCAAAGGTAGAGGCTGCAATTGATTTTGTACAATCAAAAGAAGGTAGAACAGCTGTTATTTCTTCTCTTGAAAATGCAAAAAAAGCCATTTCAGGTGAAACAGGTACAACTATTTATAGATAATTGTTATAGAAATTATTCCATAGTAATATGGGGTAATTTTTTTATATTTTATTATTGACAAAAATGCTTTAATGCTTTATCATAATAAAGTACAAACAAAAATAATAAAAGCAATGAAGAGAAATAGTAAAAATACACTTTTTTTCAGAGAGTCCTCGGGTGGTGAGAGAGGATATTAAAGGTATTTTGAACACATCTCTAAGCTATGCATCGAACCCTTTAAGGCAGTAGAATGTTTTCGGAATCCCTGCACCCGTTATAGTGCTAGAGTATAACAAGGAGTTGTTGTACTCGAAGAGGTTGGTATCGTAAGGTACCAATGAACTGAGGTGGAACCACGTGAGTAAAACTCTCGTCCTCTAGTATTTTCTAGATGACGAGAGTTTTTTATTTATTAATTTGTAGCACTGCAAATTGTATAAATAATAAGTAAATAAAAAACAAAAAATAAGGAGATGAATATTATCATGAAAAAAATTCGTATGAGGCTAGTAGTATTATTTAGTTTATTAATCATTGGATTTCTTGCTATTACCGGCTGTTCCTCTAATACCTCAAATAATGAAGATAGCTTTTCAAAAATTAAAGAAAAAGGCTATATAGTAATGGGATTAGATGATACATTTGCACCTATGGGCTTTAAGGATGAAAAGGGAGAGATAGTAGGCTTTGATGTGGACTTAGCTAAAGAGGTATTTAAGAGAATAGGACTAGAGGTCAGGTTTCAACCTATAGATTGGACTATGAAAGAATCTGAGCTTAAGGCTGGTAATATTGATTTAATATGGAATGGATATTCAATAAATGATGAAAGAAAAGAAAAAGTAGCATTTTCTAAGCCTTATTTAGAAAACAAACAAATAATCGTAACACTATCTAATTCAGATATAATTACTAAAAATGATTTAAAGGATAAAAATGTTGCAGCGCAAAACGGTTCAAGTGCTGTAGATGCTATGAATAAAGAGCCTACTATAGTTAGCTCATTTAAGGGGGGTGAACCAGTAGTATTCGATACTAACAACGAAGCCCTAATGGATTTAGAGGCTGGCAGAGTAGATGCATTTGTTGGAGACGAAGTATTAGCTAGATACTACATTAAACAAAGAGGCTATGATAAATACAAGGTTATTGAGGAAAATTTTGGGAAAGAAGAATATGGAATAGGTATGAGAAAAGGAGATAAAGAATTAGTCAAGCAGGTTGATAAGGCTTTAGATGATATGAAACAAGATGGAACCTATGAAGAAATATTTAATAAATGGTTTAAGTAAATTATAGTTAAAGGAGGAGGCCGAAATGAAATATATCATTACTTTAATGTATACAATGCTTCAAGGAACAGTAGTTACTTTAGAAGTGTTTTCAATAACCTTAATATTCTCTATTGTATTAGGCATTATTGTTGCATTATGTAGGCTATCAAAGATAAAGCCTTTAAGTAGAGCAATGGAGCTATATATTTGGGTTATGAGAGGAACACCCTTGCTGTTACAGTTAATATTTATATTTTTCGGCCTTCCTTTTATAGGTATAATATTAGATAGACTTCCAGCTGCATTGATAGCTTTTATATTAAACTATGGAGCATATTTTGGAGAAATATACAGGGGTGGTATAGAATCTATAGATATAGGGCAGCATGAAGCAGCTCAAGCTCTAGGATTTACACCTATGAAAGCATTCATTTGGATAATATTCCCTCAGGCAATAAAAAGAACCTTAGCACCTGTTGCAAATGAAGTAATTACTTTAGTAAAGGATACATCATTAGTTTATGTAGTTGGATTAGGAGAGCTATTAAGAGCAGGAAAGATTGCTTCAAATAGAGATGCTTCACTAGTCCCCCTTATTGTAGTAGGTTTGTTTTACCTAGTTTTAGTAGGTATATTGACAAAAATATTTAAGACCTTTGAAAAGAGATTTTCATATTATCAATAAGGAGTAAATTAGGGAAGTATATTTCTTTAATGTAAACTGATACAATATAAATTCCGTTTACTTTATAACCAAAACCATCTATGACATTGATTTAACAAACTTTTAGGAGTAAAATTAGTATGGATCTTAAATATAGAACGGAGGAATACAGATGAAAAAATTTAAATGGACAGCTTTATTTATTGTTATCATGTCTTTAATATGGATGGTAGGATGTACTTCCAAGGGAAATCTAAATGAAGAATCACAATTGGAGAAGCCTAATACAGTGGAAAAACTAAGATTAAAGGTTGGAGTTATGCCAGCAGTTGACTCAGCACCTATTTTTGTTGCAGCAAAGAATAGTTATTTTGAGGAATTAGGTTTGGACGTGGATGTTCAAATATATATGAATGCTATGAATAGACAAAGCGCTCTTCAAAGTGGTGAGCTAGATGGAGCTATGACGGATGTTATTGCATTAGTTAATAATGTGCAAAATGGCTTTGATATAAAGGTTACTACCAGTACTGATGGGAGCTTTCCTATATTAGTAAGAAAGGATTTTGAAGAAAAAAAGGATATTAAAGTAGGGCTTATGGAAGTAAGTGTAGTTAATTACCTTGCAGATGAGTTTCTTATTGAAGAATACAGTATGGATAAAATATTTATAAACGAAATTCCTGCAAGATTAGAAATGATAAATCAAGGACAAATAGATATGGCAGTACTTCCAGAACCTGTTGCATCTCAAGGAGAGCTAATGGGTCTGGAAAAGAGAATTTACAATAGCAAAGATGAGTTTTCTCCTGAGATTATGGTATTTACAGGGGATGCTATAAAAAATAAAGAAAAAGAAATTGAATTATTTCATAAAGCTTATAACAAAGCTGTTGAAGAGATTAGGAAGGATGAAAATATAGCCAGAGATATATTAATCCAAGAGTTAAAGCTAAATCCTGAAGTAAAGGACAAGATTGCTTTACCAGAGTATAACAAAGCAAGAGTACCAAGCAAAGAGTATATTGAAAAGATAATTAGCTGGAATGAAAAAGTATTAGGTAAAAAAATAGATTTAAAATATGAAGAGCTTGTTGAAGGGAAGTTTGTAAAATAATGATTAGTATAAAGGATTTACATGTAAGCTATGGAAGCGAAATAGCTCTTCAAAATGTAAACCTTCATGTAGAAAAAAACACAACCTGTGCTATTATAGGGCCTTCTGGCTGTGGCAAGACCACTTTATTATATTCTATAGGAGCCTTGATAAAGCCAAATGAGGGTAAAGTACTAATAGATGGACAAGAACTGACTAATGTCCGTAAGAATACAGGAGTTATATTACAGGATTATGGGCTCCTTCCTTGGAAGACTGTTTGGAATAATGTAGCCTTTGCATTACTATGCAGAGGCTTTAATAAGGATGAAGCTAATGAAAAAGTAGAAGATATCCTTAGAGAGCTAGGCATATATGAATATAGAAGTAAATACCCAGGAGAACTAAGTGGAGGACAAAAGCAAAGAGTTGCTATAGGAAGAACCTTGGCACTAGAGCCAGATCTTCTGCTTATGGATGAGCCCTCATCTGCTCTTGATGCAATGACAAAGGAGCATATACAAAATATTATTCTAAATATTTACAAGAGAAAGCCTATTACACTGATTACAGTAACTCATAATATTGAGGAGGCAGCCTTTTTAGGACAAAAGATTGTTATCATGAAAAAAGCAGGAATAGTGCATATTATGGATAATCCTTACTTTGGGAAGGATAAATTAAGAGAAAACATTGATTTCTACAAGTTTTGCTTAGAGATTAGGAAGTGGATACATGAAGATATATAGAAGTTCATGGAAAAAACATTTTAAAACCATATATGCTAACCTTATTGTATTGACTATGTGGTATGTTCTGCATGCTTCCTTGAAATCAGCAGTTATACCATCACCCTTTGATACTATTGAGAACTTTATTATCATATTTCCTAAGGTTTTGCTTCCACATCTATTAGTTAGCCTGTGGAGAATTACAGTGGCTGTAATATTTTCTTTGATATTAGGCGTTATCATAGGAGTGTGGATAGGGGTAAATAAAAAGGCTGATGATTTTATTAGCCCCATTGTTTATATATTATACCCTTTGCCTAAAATAGCATTTCTTCCAATACTTATGATACTTTGGGGTTTAGGAGATATACCAAAGATTGCTTTAATTATTATTATAGTAATATTTCAAATTATTTTAGGAGCCAGAGATGGAGTAAAGGAAATACCTAAAGAGCTTATGATGTCTGTCAAATCCTTAGGACTAGCTAGAAGTCAGGTATATAGGCATTTAATACTTCCAGCCATATTACCTAAACTTTTTACAGCCCTAAGGCTTAGTATAGGTGTCAGTATAGCAGTGTTGTTTTTTGCTGAGAACTTTGCAACTTCTTATGGGATAGGGTATTTTATCATGAATAGCTGGAGCATGGTAAATTACCTTGAAATGTTTAGTGGTATTGTAGGGTTAGGACTTTTAGGCTTTATACTATTTACAGTTATAGATTTATGTGAAGATAAGCTTTGCAGATGGGTTAAGGTAGGAAAGAATACCTTGATATAAAATAAAAAGGAACTGCTGTTATTTATCACAATACTTAAATAACAACAGTTCTTTTTTTATGACGATTGGAAAAGTTTTACCTCTTTAATCAGGCTTTTTCCAAAAAGAATATCTCATAAGGGAAAGCGCAAGCAATGCAAATAAGATTAAAGAGCCATATTTACCTAATACATTGCCACCAAAGGCTAATAGCTCTCCTACAGTTACTGCTCCAGCTGGAATTATAGCTAATACAGCTAAGGTTATTCCTATAAGGCCTTCTCCTGCTATAAGCCCTGATGAATATAATATACCACCGTCAATCTTATCTTTTAAGAGGGTCTCATCCTTAGTAGTCCTTTCTAGAAGTCCTCTTAAAATTCCACCAATCATAATAGGTGTACTCAAATGAATAGGAAGATATAATCCTACTGCAAAAGGTAATATCTGAATACGCAATAGTTCAACGACTATTCCTATGCCTACTCCAATAAATACTAGCACCCAGGGCAAGTTACCGCTCATTACTCCTTCTATGACCAGCTTCATTAAAGTAGCTTGAGGTGCTGGTAACTCCGATGAACCAAAGCCCCATGCATTATTCAACAGTACCAACACAAATCCGATGACCAAGCCAGAGGATATAACTCCTATTAGCTCACCATATTGCTGTTTTCTAGGTGTAGCACCAACTATAAATCCTGTTTTCAAATCCTGAGACATATCCCCTGCCATTGCACTTATGACACATATAACTGCGCCAACAGATAATGCACCAATCATTCCGTCAGGGCCAATAAACCCAGTAGCCTTAAACACAATACTAGTAATAAGAAGGGTAGCTATAGTCATGCCTGAAACTGGATTGTTAGTACTTCCAACTAAGCCCACTAGTCTAGACGAAACTGTAGCAAAGAAAAATCCAAATACTGCGATTAATATTGCGCCTAAAGGACCCACTGGTATTATTGGAGTAAATCCTATTATGGCAACAAGAATGATGATACCTAAAAAAGCTAATTTAATAGACATATCCTCGTCAGTTCTAAGAACACCTTGATTTTCCATGCCTACCTTAAAACCACCAAGAGCACCCCTAAAGGCACTAAAAATGAGAGGAAGTGATTTGATTAAGCTAAGTATACCACCAAAAGCCACAGCGCCAGCTCCAATATACCTGATATAGCTATCCCAAATCCCCCAATAATCTAACTGACTTAAGGGTACTGTAGACGGATATATAGGTAAAGTTACAAATTGTCCTAAATGAGTCATCAAAGGGATAATAACTAACCATCCTAAAACAGCGCCTGCTAGCATATAAGCAGAGATTTGAGGACCCACTATAAACCCAACTCCTAGTAAAGCTGGAAGAGTGTCCATACCAATAGCTGCTCCCCTATACCCTCTTATTTCCCACTCTATCTCACTTGGAAAAAGCTTTATTCCATCTGCTAAGAATTTAAACAGAGAGCCTATACCAAGTCCTGCAAACACAGTTTTGGCCTTTGCACCCCCAGATTCCCCTGCAATGAGAACCTCTGCACAGGCAGTTCCTTCTGGATAAGGAAGAGTTTTATGCTCTTTAACTATTAAAGCTTTTCTAAGTGGAAGCATTAAAAACACACCTAGGGCTCCTCCAATTAAGGCTATTGCTATAATCTTTAATAAGTTTGGCTGAGCCATTCCTAGCTCTCTAGACCATATGAAAAGCGCAGGTAAAGTAAAGATTGCTCCTGCGGCAAGAGACTCTCCTGCCGAGCCTATAGTTTGAACCATGTTGTTTTCAAGTATGGAATCTCGCTTCATTATTCCTCTAATAATACCCATGGATATTACTGCTGCAGGAATTGAAGCACTTATTGTCATTCCTACTCTTAATCCTATGTAAGCATTAGCAGCACCAAATATTATAGACATTAAAATACCAATGATAGTAGATGTAGTAGTTATCTCGGGTATAGTTTTGTCAGCAGGAACATATGGTTTGAAATCTTCAAATACCCCATTGTTCACATTATTTTTTAATTCCTTACTCAAATTTGCTTACCTCCCTTTAAAAATATTTAAAGATTATTCTTTCGTATAATATGTTTCCCATTTTTAAGTAAAATTACTTCAACATAATAATTAAGTAGATAAGTAACATGGTTTTAGCTATATTTAATTTTATTAATAAATAATGATATACTTATTTTATAAAGAATTTTAAAGGAGAAAAAAGATGGATATTTATCAGATATTAAAAATGTATTTTGGATATGAAGAGTTTAAAAAAGGTCAAGAGAAATTAGTTAGAGGGATTATAGACGGTAGGGATGTTTTAGGAATAATGCCTACTGGTGGTGGCAAGTCTCTTTGTTATCAGCTACCAGCCATAGTTTTAGATGGAATAGCTATAGTGATTTCACCTCTTATATCTCTTATGAAGGATCAAGTGGACTCTTTAAATGAAATGGGGATATCAGGAACCTATATTAATAGTACCCTTGAGCAGAATAAACTTATGGAAAGGCTTAGAGAAATAAGAGAGAATAAATATAAAATAGTTTATGTTGCACCAGAACGATTAAATACAGGCTTTTTTAAAGAACTAATAAAAGGGGTAAAGGTATCCTTAGTTGCAGTTGATGAGGCTCATTGCATAAGCCAATGGGGACATGATTTCAGACCTAGCTATTTAGAAATACCTACATTCATAAATTCATTAGAAGAAAGACCTGTAGTTGCAGCATTTACAGCAACAGCTACTGAAGAAATAATTGAGGAAATCAAATATCTTATTAAATTGAATAATCCAACAGAATCCATAATAGGCTTCGATAGACCAAATCTATTTTATCAGGTTATAAAGGCGAGTAATAAGTTCTCGTATTTACTGAACTATTTAAGAGATAACTTCCAGGGCGAATCAGGAATAATATATTGCTCTACAAGAAAGACCGTAGAGTCTTTAGCAAGAAAGCTTAGGGAGGAAGGCTTTTCTGTTGTAGAATACCATGGTGGAATGGAAGGAGAGGAACGTCAAAATAATCAAGAAGATTTTATATTTAACAGAGCTAAGATAATTGTAGCAACTAATGCTTTTGGAATGGGAATAGACAAGCCAGATGTCAGATTTGTAATTCATTATAATATGCCTAAAAATATGGAGGCCTATTATCAAGAGGCAGGTAGAGCGGGAAGGGATGGAGAAAAAAGTCATTGCATATTACTCTATTCACCATCAGATGTTGTAAAACAAAAGCTCATTATACAAAATGAATATCTATCACAAGAACGTGAGGAAATATTATATAAAAATCTTCAGTATCTGGTGGATTATTGTCATACAAATGATTGCTTGCGAAAAGTTATATTAACTTATTTTGGCGAAATGGTAGAAGAACATAATTGCAACAACTGTGGCAATTGCATAGACCAGTCAGAAATGATGGACGTTACAATAGAAGCACAGAAAATATTATCCTGTATATATAGAACAAACGAAAGGTATGGATTGACTACTATAATACAAGTTTTAAGAGGCTCAAAGAACAAAAGATTGCTAGAATGGGGGCTTGATAAGGTCTCTACCTATGGGATAATGGAAACTTATAGCGATACTGCAATAAGAGAAATAACTATGACCTTAGTATCTATGGGATATATTCATATGACTGCAGATAAATTTCCCATACTAAAGCTCACCTCAAAGGCCCTAGGGGTTTTAAGAGGAGAAACAAAGGTATATCATAAAAAGCATTTAATCGAAAGAAAAGGCTCAGCTAGAGACAAAGAAGAACAAAGAAAAAAGGATGTAGGTTCAAACTATGACAATGAATTATTCCTCAAGCTAAGAGAACTAAGGCATTCTATAGCAAGGGAAAAGCAAATAGCTCCATTTATGGTCTTTCATGACTCAACCTTAAAAGCAATGGCAGAATATTTTCCACAGGATAAAGAAGGAATGCTGACAATAAACGGAGTTGGACTTAAAAAATATGAGAGCTATGGAGAAGCATTCATGAGTTTGATTAAGGATTATTGTACTGAGAAGGATATAGATATTAAAGAACTTAGAAAAGAAGAAAAGACGGAATCAAAAGTAGAGAAAACAGTAGAAGATAATAAAGAAGATAGGTACAGATTAACATATGATTGTTATTTGCAGGGATTATCATTAAAAGAAATAGCAGATAAAAGAGGTTTTACTGTAGCGACAATAATTCAGCACTTAAAAAAATGTGATGATAATGGACAATCTGTTGACTGGTTAAGATTTATAGATGACCCTTTAAAGGAAGAAAAGATATTAGATGTTATAAATAGAATAGGGCTAGAGAAACTAAAGCCTATAAAAGAAGCTCTACCAGAAGACATTAGCTATGAGGATATTAAGCTGATTATTGCTAAAAATGGATTAGAGGGATAAGAACAATAGGTATCAATTGGGGGTATCAAAATGAAAAAAGAAGCATCAGCAATTGGAATTATAGGAATACCTGACGAGCAAACCATTACAATGCTAGAAAAAAAGTTGGGGAAGCCCATAAAGAAGATCGAGAAAAAAGGAAAGATAATTTTGATGGTTGGAAAAGGCTTGTTTAAAAAGAAAATTATAATTCGTATAGAAAAATAGTTATACTAAAAACTGATTTAATTTGAGATTTTCATATTATTCCTAAGGTATAAGTAAAAAAATGAGGTGAAAATTTTATGTATCATCAAGATTGGGTTATGAGGCAAATTGAAATGATGGTAAAAATGATAGCAAAATTAATTTTCAAAAAAGACAATATACAATTTAATGTTTCTGATGAAAGCAATTCACTAGAAATCCATAGATTATATGAAAGATTGGTTGATTTGATAAACCAACTGAGACTCAATGAAGCAGAAAATATTTTGTTTGAAGAAATTAACAATAGTGATTTAATTTATATTGAAGTTGCCATGGATTTCTATGACAGGCTAAACAAACTAAGTGATGAAGAATTAGAAATAGGGAATTTTACACGTGAAGAGGTAAAATTAGGTCTTGAAGATGTATTGAAATTATACAATATAAATTTGACCATTTAAAAATTAGAGATTTAATGTGATGCTACATAGTCGTATAATTAGGCATCCTAGCGTTTTTGTCATTCTGAGTGTAGAGAAGAATCTTTGTCTAAGATCCCCTGATAGTAATGCTTACACTGTCTGTCTAAGATGACAACAGAGTCAATGGGCATTCTTTATATTGTATGAACTAGTTTTGAATGAGCAGTATTGACTTTACAATGAAAGACAATGCAAGTATTGTCCAAGTTATATCCAGCATAGTATAACCCAGGGTTATGATTGTATAGAAGGAATAAATATGGATAATTTTGAATAACATGCTGTATTTCACGATGAATATGCCATCCCTAGAGAGATGTATTATAATAGTAAAAATTTGCCAAATCACTTTAATCTAGGAGGGGTCAAACATGAGTAAGTTTAATGAGCTTGAATTTAAATCATATTTATGGAAAGGACAATTGTATGAGGCGGTGAACTATCTCGGTAAATTTCCTGATAAGAAAGATTGGCTTCAGAAGTACATTAATATTTTTGAAAAGGGACAATATTATAAAAGAACAGACAATGAGATTGTTGGGGGTATAGACAGAATCTATCAAAATTATTATAGGAATGTATTTTGGAGGAATATACCAAATGAAGAAGCAAAAAAACTGCTTTTTCAAGAATTAACAATTTTTAGCGGAACAAAACCAAACTTGCCAAATGATGATAATATTGAAGAAGAAATTGAAAAGATGGTTAAAGCAGAAGGTTATGAATGTTTATGTGGAGATACATCGGGTTTTTTTGGACCATATATTTGGGAAAGCTCTACAAAAGTAACCTATGAAGTAGAATTACCAAGTGGTATTCAGCCCTATACAATCATTATGATGGACGGATTTATCTCGCGAAGTTGGTTGGACTTTATTTCTTTTGGGGAAACAGGGACTGGTGGCTGGGTTGGCAAAGATGGTACCTTATGTTGTGTGAGGAGTTTATACGACACGGAAAGTGAAGAATTTAATATTTCATTTCTTAAGCATGAGGCACAACATGCCCATGATAAGAAAAAGTACTTAGATATAACAACTGTTGACTTGGAATATAGAGCTAAGCTAGTGGAATTAATTTATTGGCATAATGATGAAAAAATAAAGGAGATATATAGTGAGGCAGACAATACTAATCCCAATAATGGTCATTCAGTGGCAGCATATAGAATTATTAGCGAAATGTCACAAAAAATATTTGGATGCGAATATGTGAATGATGAAAATATTTGGGAGAATAAATTAGATAATGTTAAGAAATATGCTATGGAACTCTTAGAAAAAAGTAGTAGGGCCTTTGAAATTAGTAGTTAAATATAGTTAAATCATGAATAATAATCAGATTTAAAGGGGGAATGAGATTGGAAAGCAGAAAGAAAATGATTTATAATTCACTCTTACCTTACACAGCCCAGCTATTATTCATAATATTTATAGTAAGGAAAATATTGAATACAAACAACATTGAAAAGCAAAATATTTTAATCCAATGGCTAGTGGGAGCAATTGTTGTATTTAGTATAATCAACTTTTTTCTAATGTATAGACTAATCCGTTTAACAGACAAAAATAATGAGCTAGCGATTGTAAAGGCTGAATTTAAAAATACAGAGGCATTAATTGATTTGTTTAGAAAACAAGGACATGATCATATAAACCATATTCAAACTGTAAGCTCTATGCTGATGTTAGATGAACAGTCTATAGCAATTGATTATCTTCAAGGAATAGCAGAGACCTATAGATTTTCAGGTCAATTTCTTAGATTAGGCAATCCAACATTAACTGCAGTAGTAAATACTAAGAAGGAGTTAGCTAACAAAGAAGGTATAGAGTTTATTGTGAAGAAATACTGTAGAGTAAAGCTATCAAAAATAAAACCATGGGACATAGCAAGCATTATAGGCAATTTGTTGGATAATTCCATCGAATACCTTTTACTACATGAAGAATTACCACAGCAAATATATTTTCATGTTGAAAACACAGAGGATATGAAGGGATATATTTTTAAGGTTGGCAATCCTTATAAAGAAAACAATATAGATATAACTAGTTTTTTCAAACAAGGTTTTTCTACCAAGGCTAATGCAGGCAGGGGATATGGCCTATATATAGTTAAAGAGCTAGTAGAAAGCTACGGAGGAAAAATTCATATAAATACCTCCGAAAGCAACATAGAATTTATTATAGAAGTAGGTGATAACAGTGCTTAATATTCTTATCTGTGACGATGATAATTACACCGTAAGGGTATTGGAAAAAGTTATTGAAGAAACAGAGGGTGTTAAAGAAATATTCCTAGCCTCAAATGGAGAGGAAGCTGTTGAGATAGTAAAAAATAATGATATAGATATTGCTTTTATGGATATAGATATGCCAATAATGGATGGTCTTGAAGCAGCTAAAGTCATGGTGTCTATAGAGGAAGATTTAAAAATTGTATTTATCACTGCCTATAGAGATTATGCATGTGATTCATACGAAGTTAAAGCCCTAGATTACATACTTAAGCCTATTGATTTTTCGAGGGTAAAGAAAAATATCGAAAGAATAATGAAAGAAGCATCTGCTTCAAGACAGGAGAAAACCTTAATACCAAATAATCTACTTATTATTAAAGAAAAACAAGATTATCATATGATAAATATGCCCGAAATAAATTACATAGAAAAAGAACATAATTTACTAGTAATAAACACTATTGATAAGAAGTATTATACAAACCTAACCCTTTCAGAAATTGAAAAAAAATTGACAAGTAATTTCTTAAGAACTCATAAATCTTATATAGTAAATCTGAAAAATATTCAAAGAATCGAACCCTATGGAGACTCTTCTTTTATTATATATTTTAAAAATACAGATGAATTAAGCAATGCACTTATAACAAAAGAAAAGATGAAATTATTACAACTATAGCCCTGTTTATTTAGGGCTATTTTTCATAATACCTTAATTCAAGTATGAACTCCCCTTTTAGAAGTGTGAAAAATATTAACTAATTTTTGTAAGGATGTTAAACTTACCATAAGAGGTGAAAAGCTATGAAAGAATTAATAAAAGTAAACAATTTAACGAAAAAATTTGGGGATAAGGTGGCTTTAAAAGATATTAGCTTTGAAGTACAGCCAGGAGAAATACTAGGTATAGTGGGACACAATGGAGCCGGTAAAACTACCTTGGTAAATTGTATGGTGGATATATATAAGGGGGATCAAGGTAGCATAGAATATCTATTTGATAAAAAAAGCATGTATGATCATATAGGTGTTCAAATGCAGCATAGCTACTTTGAAGATAATGCTAAGGTAATAGATATATGTAAGCTATATAAGGATTTAACGAATAGCGATGTGGATTTAAAAGCTTTATTAAAAGACTTTGGCCTAGAAAATGAAGAAAAAACAGACGTTAACAAACTATCAGGAGGTAACAGACAAAGACTAGCCATACTTCTCACATTAATACATCAACCAGATGTAATCTTTTTAGATGAGCTAACTACTGGATTAGACCCTTTAGCAAGACGAAGAGTATGGGAAAAGATAAAAGAAATAAATAAAGAAAAAGAGGTAACAGTAGTTTTAACTAGCCATTTTTTAGAGGAAATAGAGTACCTAGCAGATAGGATAATTATTTTAAACCAAGGAGAAATCAAATATTTAGGTACTGTAACTAATGCAATAGACACTTATTCTGATGGACAAAAGGTAATTGAGTTTCAACTTAAAGATAATAGGGCCTCCTTCAAGCTATTAAAATATAATACTGTAGAATTGACGGATGACAGGTATCAGATAAAGACAAAGGAAGAGGAGAAGGTGTTGATTGACTTATTATCAAATGTAGGTATAAAAAATCTTGTACTGAAATCACCTACATTGGAGGATGTATTTCTAAAAATAGCAGGGTATAGCTTAGATAAGGAGGGAAAAGTTTGTTATGAAGAAGCTTAAAGCATTGAGCCTTTATCAACTAAAGTTACAAATGAGAGATTTACAAACTATGTTCTTTCTAATAGGATTACCAGTGGCTTTTTATTTAGTGTCTGCCTATATGTTAAAAGGTATGACCAACTACTTTGGGGCCTTTCCACCACAGGATTTTATAATACCTAGCTATATACCTATTACAATAGCTAATAGCGGAGTTATGATATTTGGATTGAAATTAACTTTATATAGAGAGAAGAATTATTTTATTAGATATAAGCTATTAGGATTTCAGCCATTACAAATTGCAGTATCTATATCCATAACCACTGTCATTTGTCAGTTTATTGGGATTCTATCTTTGTTACTAGTTGCAGTCATTACAAATAATATTACCATACCATTTAATAATATTATTAATGTTATATTAGCAATTTTTATTATTACATTGTTTCAATTTTCTCTAGGCTATTTTTTATCTTCAATATTAAAAAAATCTGCTGCTTATCAGACCATTGGTTTACTTGTATTTTATTTTGAAATGGTTTTTGGCGGATTAACATTGCCACCAGAGTTATTTGGCAGGACAATGACTAGTATTTTAGAAATAATAAACCCAATGATACATGGACTTTATATGCTACGAGGGGTTTGGCTAGAAGGAAAAAGCATTTTAGATTTTCCATTAGCATTTGCAATAATGGGTGGTTTAACTATAGTGCTAACAATAGCTGCATCGGCCCTTGAAAAATTAAATTATAGTAAAAGAGCTTATTAATTAGAATGTTAATAAAGATTATTGATAGAAGCAATAATTAATAATTTAGGAACACTGCCAGAAAGGACAATAAAATAACAACATAATGTAGGGGGATGTATAATGCAGATTATTGAAGTTAACAAGGATAATGTTAGGATTCTGTTTGATTATTGGAATGAGATTGGGAAAAACATACCGTATTTTTACAACACAACATACCAATCATTTGTAAGCTCCTTATTTGATGATACCTTTGAAGGTATGACCATTTTCCAAAATAATAAAGTCTTTATTTCTAAAGAAGATGATCAGGTTAAAGGATTTATACAATATGGCATACCTACATTTCATTTTACTGTGGCAGGAAAGATAGCTAAAGATATTAATATAGGCGTTATAAGAAATTTATATTATGAGGGAACAAGAGCTGATATTGGAAAGGCTCTATTGGGTTTATCCTTGGACTTTTTTGAAAGGAATAATATTAAAGAAATATATGCATTTTATCATGCAATGGGTATGAGCTGTAACGGGAATCATGGGAAATTACATGAAAAATTTAATTATATAGGTAAGCTACTATATGAAGAAGGATTTGAAATTGAGCATGAAAATATTTATTATATTTGCGATATGGCGGAAAAGAAATTAGAATATCCAAACAATAGCTATATTAAGGTATCCGAATTAGATGATAATAGACAAAAGCTTATACTGTATGACAGGGATAATAATGCATTAGGAAGTGCAGAAATAAAATATATTGATAATCTTACAGAATCAGCTGAGAAAGATATTATCTATTTAGTATGGATTGGTATCGATAAGAAGGTCAAAGGAAAGGGAATGGGAACAGAATTTCTAAATCATATAATCCAATATTGTTTGGCAAAAGGGTATAGATATTTGCATGCGGACACAGCACTGAATAATAAGACGGCTCAAAAGTTCTATATAAGAAACGGATTTATAGATAATGGCATAACAAGAAGCTACTTAACAAGAAGAAGTATTTAGAGTAGTCTTTGGAGTAAGGAAAGGAGGCTAAACTATGATAACATCTTTTAATGAAATATCAGGCTCTAATAATTGGAGTATATTAAAGCAGATTAATAAGGGATGGTCAAATGATAAAAAATATTATATAAAAACCGTAGATAAAAAAGAACTATTACTTAGAGTATCAAAAATATCTGAATACGAAAATAAAAAGAAAGAATTCGAAAGCTTAAAACATCTTACTAACATGGATATATTAATGTCTTGGCCAATTGATTTTGGAACTTGTAATGAAGGTCAACTGGTTTATTCCTTACTTACCTGGATTAACGGAGAAGATGCAGAAATTATTCTTCCTAAGCTTAGTAATGAAGAGCAGTATTCTCTAGGTATTAAGGCCGGACAGTATCTTATGCAAATACATAAAATCCCTGCTCCTGAAAAGTTATCTAGCTGGGAAGAAAGATTTAATCGTAAAATAGATATAAAAATAGCTAACTATAAAGCTTGCAGTATTCATCTTCACGGTGCTGATAGAATGATTAAATATATTGAAGACAATCGGATTCTTCTACAAAACCGGCCCCAATCCTTTCAGCACGGAGATTATCATGTCGGGAATATGATCATTACACCAGAAGGTGAATTAGCCATAATTGATTTTAATAGAATGGATTATGGAGACCCGTGGGAAGAATTTAACCGGATTGTATTTTGTGCTAATATTAGTCCTGCATTTGCAACGGGATATATTAACGGATATTTCCATAATGAAGTACCAGATTCTTTTTTTAGATTAATGGCATTATATATTGGAACTAATCAGCTCTCAGCTATTCCTTGGGCTATTCCCTTTGGAGAAGCAGAAATAAATACAATGCTTAAGCAGGCGCAGAATGTACTAAAATGGTACGATGATTTTAAAACATATATTCCAAACTGGTATATCACAAATCATAAAAGTATTTTATAGTTAAACATCACTACTAGGGGGTATAATTAATCATAATAATAAACACATAAGAAAGAGGATACCAGTTGAACATATATAAATTATTATTCATTACATTAGGAATTATATCCATGGGAGTTGGAATGATAGGGGTTGTACTGCCTATACTTCCAACTACTCCATTTTTAATATTAGCCTCCGTATTTTTTGTAAAGGGCTCGGATAGCTTTGATATATGGTTTAGAGGCACTAAGATATATAAGAATTATGCAGAGGATTTTATCAATGATAGATCAATGACATTGAAGAGAAAGATAACATTAATGATGATCTCAGATTTTATGTTAATGTTTCCCTTGGTGATGATTGACAATATCTATGCTAGATTATTTATAATAACTGTAGTAATTTTCAAGTATTACTATTTTATTTTTAGAATAAAAACTAAAAAAGAATAAAACAAGGAGAGGTATTAAACCTCTCCAATATTTTTATCTTCAATTCACACTGTTAAACACCAATCTACTGTAACCGCAAAAAATATCCAGAAATACTGGCAATCTAATAGCTTTATAAAATTTTTAAAACAACCTTTCTCTAATTATCTCCTCAACTTCATCATCGTTTGGAAAACGACTTAGCTCTTTTTTAGAGAAAATTAATTCATCATTGATTTTAATTTCAAAGACCCCTCCAGAGGATGGAATAATGCTAACCATCTCTAAAGAATTCCTATGTTCATTTAAAATACCTTCTGCTAGAGCAACTGCTCTACCTAGATAGCCTCAAGAAGTACAATATTCAATGCTTATTAATTTTTTCATATAACCACTCCTCGTTTTTTCGTTAATATATATTTACCCAAATTAGTATTAAATATATAACAATATTTGTTTTTTTAGGAGACATCGTTGTAAGCTTATCATTAATAGTACAAAAGGGAATTGACTCTAAAAGAAAAATGCTATATGATGAATTTAACAAAATAAAAATAATGCACTATTTTATATTTAACAAGGAGGTGCAAAATGAAACTAGGTGAAATTACAGATATAAAAATAGGATTAGTACTATCTAGAAAAAAAGCATCCATAAAATATGAAGTCGAAAGCAGATACAAACTAATAACCTTAAAAAATATTGAAGAGAATGGAGCTTTTAATGAAGAACAATTTGAAACCTTTGAAAGTAATGATGAATTAGATAATGGTTATTTTACCGAAGAAGGTGATATCCTTATACGATTAAGTCATCCCCATACTAGTGTTTACATAGATAAAAGCAAATCAGGTCTTTTAGTACCATCATATTTTGCCATTATAAAACTCACAACACAGAAATTTATTCCAGAGTATATCACATGGTATCTTAACACCGATAAAGTAAAAAAAGAACTTATGAAATCACAGACTGGAACGGCTATATCTACTACCAATAAAAGCATTCTTGCATCATTAGATATAGATGAAGTTCCAATAGAAAAACAAAAGAAGATATGGGAAATTAGAGAGCTACACCTAAGAGAAATACAGCTATTATATAAACTGATAGAAGAAAAGGAAAAGTACTATAAGACAATAACAGACAAATTACTAAAAATGGATTAAAGGAGGAGCTATTATGGATAATAAAACCACACAGTCACAAATTAATCAAACATTATGGGAAGCTTCAGATACATTTAGGGGGAAAATAGATTCAAGTATATATAAGGATTATGTACTTGTAATGCTTTTTATTAAATATTTAAGCGATACCTATAAGGAACATCTAAGAAAATATATTGAAAAGTATGAAGGAAATGAAGAAAGAATTAAAAGAGCAATGTCAAGAGAAAGATTTATATTAGATGAAAAATCTACCTTTGACTATCTATACAGCAAAAGAAATGACCCTGAGGTTGGAGAAGAAATCAACAAGGCATTAGAAAGATTAGAAACTGAAAACGCAGGTAAATTAAGAGGTGTATTTAGAAATATAGACTTTAATAGCGAGGCAGTATTAGGTCACACTAAAGACAGAAATGCTATGCTTAGAATATTATTAGAAGACTTTGCGAAACTTGATTTAAGTCCTTCAAAAGTAGGAGAAAATGATATTATTGGAGATGCTTATCAATTCATGATTGAAAGATTTGCATCAGATGCAGGGAAAAAGGGTGGAGAATTTTTCACGCCTTCTATGGTTTCGGAACTCCTTGCAAGAATTGTCAAGCCAGGGGAAAATGATAGAATATATGACCCTACCTGTGGATCCGGGTCCTTACTAATAAAAGTAGTAAATCAAGTACCTAGTAGAAAAGTAGCAGTATATGGACAGGAGAGAAATGGACAAACTCATTCACTCTGTATGATGAATATGTTTTTGCATGGTATTGATGATGCTAAAATTGCTTGGGGAGACACTTTAGCAAATCCTCTACACTTAGAAGATGGAAGACTGATGAAGTTCCAAGTAGTCGTAGCCAATCCACCTTTTTCCCTAGATAAATGGGCCATGGGTTTTGCAGGAGACAATGATAATAAATTTAAAATGGAGGCAAATCTGGATCCTTATGGTAGATTCGATTGGGGAGTACCGCCTGCATCGAGAGGAGATTTTGCATTTGTTCAGCACATGCTTTATTCTTTAGCTGAGGAAGGAAGAATGGCTGTTATACTTCCACATGGAGTATTATTCAGAGGAGCCAGTGAAGAAAGAATCAGGAAGCAAATAATAGAGATGAATCTACTAGATGCAGTAATAGGCTTACCAGAATCATTATTTTATGGCACTGGAATTCCAGCTTGCATAATGGTGTTTAAGAAAAATAGAGCTAGAAAAGATATTCTATTTATAGATGCTTCGGGGGAAGGCAACTATGAAAAGGATAAAAATCAAAACAAATTGAGAGAACAGGATATAGAGAAAATAGTAAAAACATATGAAAACTATGAAACTATAGATAAATATTCCTATGTAGCTAGCAAAGAAGAAGTAAAAGAAAACGATTATAATCTTAATATTCCAAGATATGTAGATACTTTTGAAGAGGAAGAGCCAGTGAATATGGAAGAAGTAGCTAAAAATATTACGGACATAAAATCAGAGCTTACAAAAGTGGAAGAGCAGATGAAAAGGTATTTAAAAGAACTGGGGCTTTAGCAAAATTAAAAGGGGGATACCAATGTCAAATATTAAAACTTATTCACAAAAAATATTTGAAAACATAAAGCATTTGACTGAAGATGGTGTTGAATTTTGGTATGGGAGAGAATTGCAAAAGACTTTAGAGTATAAGGAATGGCGAAATTTCTTATTGGTTATCGATAAAGCTAAGATGGCATGTAAGAATAGTGAGTATATAGTCGAGGACCATTTTGTTGACGTCAACAATATGGTCGAACTTGGCTCAGGAGCCCAAAGGGAAATTGAGGATATTATGCTTTCAAGATATGCATGCTATTTAATAGTACAAAATGCAGATTCAAGAAAAGAAGTAATAGCACTTGGTCAAACTTATTTTGCAGTTAAAACAAGGGAAAGAGAAATAGAAGAGGATTTTAAGCAATTAACAGAAGAAGAAAAGCGTTTAGCAATTAGAAATGAATTAAAAAATCATAACAAATCCTTAGCAGAAGCAGCACAAATGGCAGGAATAGAAACATCAAAAGATTATGCAATTTTTCAAAATAAAGGATATCAAGGACTCTACGGTGGACTAGGAGCAAAGGAAATTCACCAAAAGAAAAAACTTAAAAGGAGTCAACAAATTTTAGATCATATGGGTAGCACAGAACTTGCTGCTAATTTATTCAGGGCAACACAAACAGATGAAAAGCTAAGGCGAGAAAACATTAAGGGTAAAAATAATGCAAATAATACACATTTTGAAGTAGGAGCAAAGGTTAGACAAACTATAAAAGAACTAGGAGGAACTATGCCCGAGGATTTACCCACACCTGAAAAAAGTGTAAAACAAATTGAAAAGGAAAAGATGAAAAAGGAACTGGAAACGGAATAGAAAATTGTCATACTTAGGTGGGCAGTATAAGCCTTACTCACGAAGGATTTCGAGCCAGAAAAACTAAAATAGGTGGTGAAAATTTGAACACTGAAATAAAAGTGAGAATAGAAATGATAAATAAAGGAGAAGTACCAGAAGGGTATAAAAAGACAAAGATAGGTATTATACCTGAGGAGTGGCAAGTGAAGAGATTAATTGATGTAAAGGATTCACAGGATAGATATGCATTCACTGGGGGACCATTTGGCTCAGATTTAAAAACAGAACATTATACAGATGATGGTGTGAGGATATTGCAGCTTCAAAATATAGGTGATGGAATATTTCTAGACAATTATAAAATTTACACATCAAATAAAAAGGCTGATGAACTACACAGCTGCAATATATATCCCGAAGAAATCTTGATAGCCAAAATGGCTGAACCGTTAGCTAGGGCATGTATTGTGCCAAGTGGGCAAAGAAGATACTTGATGGCTTCTGATGGAATTAGACTGAAAGTTGATTCTAATAATTATAGTACAAAATATGTAATGGAATACATAAATTCCAGTCATTTTCGTAAAGAGGCAATAAAAAGGGGAACTGGAACAACTAGACTTAGAATAGGATTAGGTGAATTAAGTGAAATTAAGCTTGCCTTACCAGATAAATCAGAACAGCAAGAAATCGCCCAAATCCTATCAGCTTGGGATAAGGCAATAGAGCTTAAAGAAAAATTAATAGAAGAAAAGAAAGAACAGAAAAAAGGATTAATGCAGAAGCTTTTAACTGGAGAAGTAAGATTGCCTGGGTTTGATGAGGAATGGGAGGAAGCGAGGCTAGGGGAAGTAATAGAACTACAAGGAGGATATGCCTTTGAAAGTAGTTCATATAAAGAAGATGGAGTTCCTATAATAAGAATATCTAACATAGAAAAGATTGTTAATTTAAATAAAGATGTAGTATATTACGATCCTATTGAAATCGACGATAAGTTTTTAGTAAAAAGAGGCGACTTGCTAATAGCTATGTCTGGAGCAACTACTGGCAAAACTGGAGTATATAGGAACTATAATATAGCATATTTGAACCAGCGTGTAGGTAAGTTTATAGCGATAAGAGAAGAATTGTATTATCAATATCTTTATCATATAGTAGAAAACAAAGAATTTCAAAATCAATTAAATAAAAGACTAGTTGCTGGAGCGCAACCCAACATCAGTTCAGCTGATGTAGAAAGTTTGATTTTCAAGATGCCATCTCTCAAGGAACAAAAAGCCATTGCCCAAATCCTTTCTACAGCCGACAAAGAAATAGACCTATTGATCCAAGAGTTAGACCTACTAAAACTTCAAAAGAAAGGTCTAATGCAATTACTACTTACAGGTGTGGTTAGAGTGAAGTGTTAAAGGGGGAAAATCATGACTAGAGCAGAATTATATAATGAAGAAAATATAAGTCAAAAACCTGCTATAGAAGTGTTGAAAAATCTAGGCTATAAATATATAACTTCAGAAGAAGTAGAAGACTCCAGGGGGAATCTATATAATGTACTTCTCAAGGATATATTAAAAGAAAAGCTAATAGAGCTTAATGAATATGAATACAAGAATCAAATCTATAAGTTCAGCGAAAAAAATATTGAACAAGCTATTAAGGACCTAGATGAACCTTTAATAGATGGCTTAGTTCGCACAAACGAAAAAATATATGACTACTTAATGCTTGGAAGAAGCTATGAAGAAAGCCTAGCTGACGGTTCAAGAAAATCTTTTTCTATGAAATATATTGATTGGGAAAATATACACGACAATGTATTTCATGTAGTAGAAGAATTCACAGTAGAAAAAGAAGATGGGGAAGGAAATATAAGACCGGACATTGTTCTTTTTGTTAATGGAATCCCTTTCGCTGTTATTGAATGTAAAAGAGCATCTATTAATATAGAACAGGGTATAAGTCAAATGCTAAGAAATCAAGGGAAGGATTTTATACCTCAATTATTTAAATATAGTCAAATATTAATAGCTACAAATAAAAATGAAACAGAATACGGAACCTGTTATACACCAAGGAAATTCTGGTCAATATGGAAAGAGGAAAACGAAGAATGGCTACAAGAAAAAATTAGCAAAATTGTTTTTGGTAGACTTCCAACAAATCAAGATAAAAATATAATATCATTATTCCACCCAGCAAGATTATTAGAACTTACTAAATACTTTGTATTATTTGATAAAAATATAAAGAAAATAGCTAGATATCAACAATTTTTTGCAGTTAAAGAAATAATAAAGGCAATAGATGAGGAAGCTCCAAATGGAAATAGAAAATCTGGAGTTATATGGCATACTCAGGGAAGCGGCAAATCATTGACCATGGTTATGTTAGCAAAATATATTTTAACTGAGCTTAATGAATGTGATCCAAGAGTAATCATTGTTACTGATAGAGTAAATTTAGATAAGCAAATTCATCAGACCTTTAATCACACAAGACTTAAAGCTAGTCGTGCAACTACTGGAAAGCACCTTGTAAATTTAATTAACGATAATAGCTCTGATATAATAACTACTTTAATTCATAAATTTGATACTGCATCAAGTAGACAAAAACCAATATTTTCAAAAGATATTTTTGTACTAGTAGACGAATCCCACCGTACGAATTATGGAGAGCTTCATATTAAGATGAAGCAAGTATTTCCTAACGCTTGTTATTTAGGGTTTACAGGTACCCCCTTAATGAAGGATGAACGAAAAAATACTATGATTAAATTTGGTGAGCTCATTCATACCTATACCATAGCAGATGGGGTTAAAGACAAAACCATAGTACCTCTCTTATATGAGGGGAAAATGGTAGACCAAACAGTTAACAGAAAAGCTATAGATAATAGATTAGAGATAATAACAAGAAACCTGAATCACAAGCAAAAAGAAGAAGTTATGAAAAAATGGAGTCAATTTGAAAAGATTGCATCTTCTGATCAACGTATCAAAATGATAGCCTTTGATATTAATGAACATTTTATGAGAAATTATAAGACTCAAGGTTCCCAGTTCAAGGCTATGTTAGCCACAAATAGTAAGATTGAATCCATAAGATATTTAGAAGCTTTTGAAGACCTTGGAGATTTAGATTCAGCTGTTGTAATATCTCCTCCTGACCAAAGAGAGGGGCATGATGCAGTAGACGAAGAGTCTAAGAATAGGGTAAAAAGATTCTGGGATAGGATGATGGAAAGGTATGGGAGTGAAGAAAATTATGAAGAGAGCATAAAGGATGATTTTGTAAATGGTGATGACTTAGATCTTCTTATAGTAGTAGATAAGTTGTTGACAGGATTTGATGCTCCTAGAGCTACTGTCATGTATGTAGATAAACCTATGAAGGAACACACGCTTTTACAAGCCATAGCAAGGGTCAATAGGCTTTATGAAGGAAAAGATTATGGTCTCATTATTGATTATAGGGGACTTTTAGATAAATTAGATGAAGCTATGGAAATGTATTCGGGAGCAGGACTTGAAAATTTTGACCCTAAGGATTTAAAAGGAGCTTTATATGATGTAATTAGTATTATAGGATCACTAAGGCAGTATTATACTGAGCTAGTAAATATATTTATACCAGTAAAAAATAAAAAAGACATAGAAGAGTATGAAATACTATTAGGGAATGAGGAGTTAAGAGAGAACTTCTATGGCGTCCTTAGTAACTTTGGTAGAAATTTAAGCATAGCATTAGAATCTGAAAGGGTTTATAATTCTTTAAGTCAAGAAGAAATAAATAAGTATAAGAAAGACTTTAAGTTTTATCAAGAGTTAAGAAAAAGTGTTAAACTAAGATATTCAGATACAATAGACCACAAAGAGTATGAAGCTAAAATGCAAAAGCTAATGGATAATTATATTGCAGCAGAAGAAGTTATTAGGATTACCAATCCTGTTGATATTCTTGATGAAAAGGGATTTGAAAAGGAACTTGAAAGATTAGGCTCACCTAGGGCAAAGGCCGATGCTATAAGGACTAGGATGGCAAGAAGTATAAACATGAAATGGGATGAAAATCCTGCGTATTATAAGAAGTTTTCCGAAATGATTGAAGAAGTATTACAAGCATATAAGGACAAAAGAATTAGTGAAAGTGACTTTTTTAATAGATTGAATGACATTAAGAAGGATTTTCAAAGAGGTTACTCTGGTATGGATTATCCTGATAATATTAAAAACAAGCCTAATGCCAAAGCTTTTTATGGTGTTGCTTTGGAAGTAATAAAGGAGACTAATGAGGTTTATAATGCAGGAAGCTCTAAAGGCACTATTGATGAAGAATTAATAGCTGAACTTTCTATCTATATGGAAGGTATTATAGCTAGATATAGCAAAGTAGATTGGCATGACAATACAGATGTTCATAAAAAAATAGAACAAGAGATTGATGACTTGCTATTTGATTTTTCTAAAGATAATAATATAGAATTAGATTTTGAACAAATTGACATGATAATAGAAAGAATAAAAGCTGTAGCATTAAAACGATATTGATGGGTGATCAGATGATGAAACATACAGTGAACTATGGAGGAAATGAAATAACGTTTGAATTAGAAAGAAAAAATGTAAAAAATATTAATTTAAATATTAGGCCAGATATGAGTATTGCAGTTTCCGCAAATCATAATGTGCCTTTAGATTTTATTAAGGATTTTGTTAAAGATAAAGGCTCATGGATATTAAAAAATATTGTTTATTTTAAAGAATCTCAACGGGAGATAAAAAGGGAAAGAGAATATATAAACGGTGAATCGTTCAAGTATCTTGGTAGACAATATAGGCTAAAGGTAGAAAAATCAGAGATAGAAGAAGTTAAATATTTTAGAGGGTTTATTTATATTTATGTAAGAGATACAGATGATTTCAAGAAGAAAGAAAGACTATTTAACAATTGGACACATGAAAAAGCCTATATTAATTTTAATGAATCCTTAAATAAAATGTATGCGATAGTCGAAAAGTATGGTATTCCTGAACCAAAGATTCACATCAGAGAAATGAAAGCCAGATGGGGGTCTTGTCACAGAGAAAGTGGGATTATACTTTTAAACTTAGAATTAATTAAGGCTCCGAAATATTGTATAGATTATGTAGTTCTTCATGAGCTTATTCACTTCAAATATAAAAATCATGATGAAAAATTCTATACCTTTTTAACTTCATTAATGCCAGATTGGGAGAAGAGGAAGAAGATTTTAGATGAAGAAGTAATTAGATATTTATAGGTCAAAAATTATATTAAGATTCATAAAAATAAACTAGTCTAGCAAAACATAGACTAGTTTATTTGTTTTATAAATAAGAGAAAAATTCTTTTTCAAATTATTTATATAAATTATGAATAGAGTATCTATATATTTCCTAATTAAATATTGACAGCATATAAAAATAGGAGTAATATTAAACTATAGACCATGCGGTCTAGACCGGCAAGTCTAAAACGACGTAATGTTAAGTTTTGAAAAGAGTAACAGTAAAAAATTAAAAGGGGTGAAAGGGTTGTTTAAAGTAGAGGATTTAACCTTTAGGTATCCTAAAAACAAGGAAAATACTATTAAAGGAATATCTTTTGAGATAAGGGATGGAGAAATATTTGGGCTTCTAGGACCTAGTGGAGTTGGTAAGAGTACAACTCAAAAGATACTAATTAAGCTTTTAGACAAGTACAAAGGCGAAGTAACCTACAAAAGTAAAGATTTAAAATCCTATGGTAAGGATTTTTATGAAGAAATAGGTGTAGGCTTTGAAATGCCAGTGCATTTTTCAAAATTAACAGCAGAAGAAAACCTAAGCTTTTTTAAAAAGCTATATAAATCTAATGCAGATACAGATCAGCTTTTAAAAAGAGTAGGACTTTATGAAGATAAAGACAAAAAAATTGGTGAGTACTCAAAGGGAATGAAGGCTAGATTAAATTTTGTAAGGGCACTACTAAATAATCCTAAAATTCTTTTCTTAGATGAGCCTACTAATGGGCTTGACCCTAAAAATGCTAGAATCGTCAAAGATATGATAAAAGAGTTCCAAGAAAATGGTGGTACAGTTTTACTTACTACTCACTTAATGAATGATGCAGATGAATTATGTAATAGAATAGCATTTATGGCAGATGGTAAAATTGCAGAAACAGACACTCCAAAAAATTTAAAACTGAAGTATGGAGAGAGAAAGGTAGATGTAGAATATAGAGAGGAAGGTATTGTAAACAAACAATCCTTTGATATGGAGAAATTAGGATCAAACGAAGCTTTCCTAAACCTTATAAAGGAAAAGGAAATAGTTACAATACACAGTAAGGAAACTACTTTAGATGATATATTCATTAAAGTGACTGGGGTGAAGTTTCATGAATAACTTTGCAGTGCTTGTTATAGGTGAGATTCAAAGAATGAAGAAATACAATATTCTGGGGGCTAGCTTGTTTGTAGCCATACTCTGGGTTGGCATGCTGTATTTTATAGACCCACCAAGTATTGGCTCTATGTTCCCCTTGTTGCTCTTTATAGATGCTACTTCAATGCCTATGCTTTTAATAGGAGCTACAATGTTTTTTGAAAAACAGGAGGGGGTTACTAAAACACTTCTCGTATCTCCTATTACTAAGGGAGAATATATCCTTTCTAAGACCTTTGCCAATATATTATCTAGCATTATATCTCTAATAATTATGTATGCTTACGTTAAAATATTTAAAGAAATAGATATTAACTTCTTAGGACTTTTAGGAGCAATAGTGTTGATTTCATTTTTTCATTCCCTAATAGGCTTCATACTTACCTACTATTCAAAAGACTTTAATTCCTTATTAATGGGTATGATGAAATATGCCTTTGTGGTGATGATACCGGTACTATTAGAAGAGATAGGAATTATTAAGATTGACATACTCAGCAAGATATTATATATAATGCCAACAAAAGCATCTATGATACTGCTGAATGCTTCATCTAGCGGGATAGAATCCTGGGAGATATATTTTTCCCTAGGATACATGATAGTAGCTTCAGCTCTTTTATACCTTGTAGTTTCTAAGAAATTTAATGAATTTGCTATAAAAGAAAGCGGGGTTTAATATGTATAGTAGCTTTTTATCTAGTGAAATAAAAAAGTGGAAACGAGATCCTATGATGAATTTTATGGCCCTATACCCTATACTTTTTGGGATAATTGGAAGATATGTTTTACCGTCTATTGCAGATTCCAGTGGCTTTAGTATAGAGCGATTTTCAGATCTAATATTAGTCATCCTCACATTGATGACTCCATATATATATGGAGCCCTAATAGCGTTTTCTATACTGGACGATAGAGATGATAACATATTAACTTCCATAAGGGTAACACCTCTTAGCGTACATCAATTTTTATCATTTAGGCTTATAGTATCATTTGTTCTTTCTTTTGTTGCTTGTATATATATTATGTGGTTTTCTAATGTAGGAGATTTATCCTTTAGCAGTATGGTTGCTATTTCATTTTTAGTTTCATTATCTGCACCTGCTACAGGATTGTTTATTAATGCTGTGTCTGGAAATAAAATAGAGGGCTTTGCTGTTATGAAGGGAGCAGGAATAATACTTGTATTTCCTATTGTAGCATTATTTTTTATAGATAAAAAAGAGCTATTCTTCTCTTTTGCACCAGGATTCTGGCCTGCAAAAGCTATAAGCAGTTTAATTCGTGGTGAAGGGATATTGTTATTATCATACTATTGGTACTACTTTATTGGATTAGCTTATGTTATTATATTAAATATTGCAGCATATAAAATATTTTTAGAGAAAACTAAAATATAAATCTTTATAGTATACACAACAGATTAATTGGAGTGACAAGAATGGATGAAAAAAAAGAAAAAGTTTTTGAAAAAAAGGAAGAACTAATAGAAGCAGCTGTAAATGAATTTGGGGAACGAGGATATGAGAATGCATCCCTAAATAATATTTTAAAAGAAGCAGGCATAAGCAAAGGAACCTTTTATTATCATTTTAAAAATAAAGAAGATTTGTATTTCTATTTAATAAGCATGTTTATTGAAGAAAAGAAGAGTTTTTTTACTAATAATATAAAGCCTGAGGATTTTAACAAAAGCATATTTGATTTACTTAAAATTATGACAGAAGCAGGTTTAAAATTTGCTAGTCAAAGCCCAAATATTAGCAGATTTTCTGAAACTTTTATGAAGGAGCGAGATAGCGAAATAAATAGAAAGATGCTGGAGAGATTTTCCTTTAAAAATAATAATTACTTTGAGTCTTTAATAGAAAATGCTTATTCAAAAGGAGAGTTACGAAAAGATATTCCTAAAAGTTTTGTCAAGCATATAATAACTTATTTGTTTACTCATTTGCAGGATATTGTTCGTATTGAAAATATAGAGGATTATGAACCAGCTGCGTATTATCTAATTGAATTTATGAAAAATGGACTTGGAGAAAAGTAATCCAAGTCTATTTTTGTACAATTTATACAATTGTTTATATACAACAATAATAGATGTGTTTATTAACAATTACAGCCAAATAATTGTGTATAAGTAACAATAAAAATAAGTGTTCAAAAGAATTATCCACAACATTTTGTAGGAATCATGAAATATCCAAATTATTTTGGTAATAACTTTATAAAAGTTTTATAAAGGTAAATATACTTTTTTGCAGAAATTACTTATAAACTTATCAGACATGCTGACAATATATATGTTTAGCTCTATTATACCTATCATAAGCCAATCCAGTATAAATGCTACTTATTAATAAACCCTTGTATATATAATTTCATATGGTTAAAGCCATATGAAGCAAGTAACTGCTTTATCCAGAACTTAGACAATTCTTTATTTAACAAAAATAGAATAAGAGAATTGTCTAGTTTAGGGTAAAATATTGCCTAATAAATAACAATCAAAATAAAGAGAAGAGACGGAAGGGAAGTGATTGAGAACAAACACATAAATCTTCCTACCTAAGAAAAAAATTTTACAAGGACAATGAAAACGTTTTCAAAGGTTTTTATTTTCCCTGCTTTGTTATCAGGGGGCACATTATTTTGGGAGGGGTAATATGATAAAAGCATTTGGTTCAAAGGGAAAGGAAGTAAGTAGATCAAAATATGAAGTAGATGGTATTCCACCACTAAGTGAAGCCATACCGCTGGGGCTACAGCATATATTCGCTATGTTTGCAAGCAATATTGCTGTTCCAATGATAGTAGCAGGAATAGCAGGAATACAAGGGGCAGATTTAACAATTATGGTACAATGTGCTATGTTTATTGCAGGTATAGCTACTCTTAATCAATGCTATCCTATAGGAAGAGTAGGAGGGAAGCTTCCTGTAGTAATGGGTACAAGCTTTGGCTTTCTTCCAACTAATATTGCCATTGCTAAGGGCTATGGTATATCTGGTCTACTAGGAGCTACTTTTGTAGGAGGATTATTTGGCACAGTATTAGGTTTCTTTTTAAAGCCATTGAGAAGATTCTTCCCATCATTAGTAACTGGTACTGTAGTACTTACTATTGGTTTGTCTTTACTTCCAACAGGTATTACATCTATGGCTGGTGGTAATGGTTCTCCAACCTTTGGTTCTCCAAAAAACTGGATAGTTGGATTAATTGTATTATTTGTAGTTTTAGGATTAAATCAATTTACTAAAGGATTTACAAAAACATCATCTATATTACTCGGAATTATTGTTGGATATATAATAGCTATACCATTAGGTATGGTTAATCTTGCACCAGTAAAAGCAGCTAGTTGGTTTTCCTTACCCAAACCTTTCCATTTTCCAATGGAATTCAAATGGGGAGCTATTGCACCTATGATGGTAATGTTTATAGTGACTACTGTCGAAACTGTAGGCGACGTATCTGCCATAACTATGGGAGGAGCAGGTAGAGAAGCAACAGATAAAGAATTGTCAGGCTCAATTATTAATAATGGATTAAGTAGTAGTTTTGCAGCAATATTTAATGGACTTCCAACCACTTCTTTTAGCCAAAATGTTGGAATGATAGCATTTACAAAGATAATGAGTAGATTCGTAGTGGCAGTAGGAGCTATATTCCTAATTGTTGCAGGTCTTATTCCTAAGCTTGGAGCATTAGTATCTACTATACCACCAAGCGTTATTGGAGGGGCTTCTCTTGTAATATTCTCTCAAATAACTTTAACAGGTATAAATATGCTAACTTCAACTCCGTTAACAGATAGAGATAAAGTAATCATAGGATTGTCCCTTGCCTTTGGAATAGGTTTAACTCAAGTACCAGCAGCAATGGAGCATTTTCCTGAGTTTGTCAAGCTAATATTTGGTGGCTCTGGTATAGTAATAGCTTGTCTAGTAGCTATGATATTAAATATTGCAATTCCTCAACAGGAAGAAGCTATAGAAAATGTCAAAGAAGGTATAGCAAAGGAAGCATAGTATTAACACTCAAATGCAGGGAATGAATATATTTCTGATATATTCATTCCCGTATCAATTTTCAAAAAAGTTTTTGAGCCTTAGAATTTATAGGACAGGGATTATATGTTATATTTATAATATAAACAGGAAATTTAATTTCAAAATAAATTTATTACGAAGGTAAAAAAGGATTTAATTTAAATGATATGAGGTGCATAAAATGAATAGAATCAACATACCAAAGGTTCAGAAACAAACTGCAGTTCAGCAAGCACTAGATTATTTAAGAAATTATATTTTAACTACTAAGAATTATGAGATAACTAAACTACCTTCAGAAGCTCAACTAGCTAGTAAAATGGGCATAAGCAGATTAACTGTAAGAGAGGCATTAATAGTACTAGAAAATGAAGGCCTAATCACTAGAAGCCAAGGAAGTAGCACTATGATTACCACCTTCGCTAGAAAGCTGTCTGAAGGCATAGATTATGCTGGAGAGCTTGGAAGATTTATTGATGAAAGTGGTTATGAATCCACAGTAGATATTATTTCATATGCATGGGAAAGCTGTAATGAAGAAGATGCTGAAAAGCTAGATATAGAGCTAGGAGATCAAGTACTGATGGTTAAGAAGAAATTTTTAGCCAATGGCAAGCCTGCTGCCTACTGTATAAATAGGGTGCCAAAGATATTCTTAGATAATAATAAGATTAAGGAAGAGGATTTAGGTAAATCTATGTTTGACTTTGTAGAAGAGGCTTGTAACTGTCAGTTTAGTCATGATTTTATGGAAATAATACCTAGTCTTGTCACTAAAGAAATAAAAGATATCTTAGGCCTAGAAGAAAATACTCCTATTTTACGAGTAGATGTAATTAAATATACGGTTGAAGGATGTCCTGTAATGTATAACACAGAATACTATGTGGACAACCTCATAAGATTTACAGCTTGTAGGACTATGCCCTATATTAAATAATATTAACTGTGGATAAACTTTAAGTTAAGGGAGTGAATATGTTGATAACATTTGGAGAATATATAAGGCCTAAAAGTATAGAAGAAGCATATGAGATTTTTATGCAAAAGAAAAGTGCTACCTTAATAGGTGGAGGGTGTTACCTTAGGATGGGAAACAAAAGGCTAGGCTTAGCCGTTGATTTATGCGATGCAGGCCTTGACTATATGGAGGAAAATGAGGGCAGTATCGAAATAGGTGCAATGACTACCTTTAGAAAGCTAGAAACTAGTCAATTATTATCAAAGTATTTTGGAAATGTAATTTCAGAATCTGTAAAGCATATAATCGGTATACAATTGAGAAATATAGTAACTATTGGAGCTACTGTTTTTTCAAAGTATGGGTTTTCAGACCCAATAACTACACTTTTAGCTCTTAATGCTGAAATCCTACTCTATAATGGTGGAAAAATGTCTTTAGAGGATTACCTTAAAGAAGAAAATAGAAGAAAGGATATTTTAGAAAAAATAATTCTAAATAAAAATGTTGAAAAGGCAGCTTTTCAATCTATGAGAAATTCTCAAGTAGATTATGCCATACTTAATGCAGCTGTATCAAGGATAGATGGCAAATATAGAATAGTTGTAGGAGCAAGACCTAGGGTTTCAGCTTTGGCCTATAAGGCAATGGAGTATATAAATAGTACGGAGATTACTGAGGAAAGTGCATATAGAACTGGAGAGATTGCATCTGAAGAATTAGTTTTTGGCAGCAACACCAGAGGCTCTAAGGAATATAGAAAGGAAATCTGCAAGGTGCTAGTAAAAAGGGCAATTATGGAGGTGTCAAAATGTTAATAAAGATTAATATTAATGGTATAAACAAAAGTTTTGACATAGAACCTCATGAGTACCTACTAGACCTCCTTAGAAATAATGGATATTTAAGTGTAAAAAGGGGCTGTGATACTGGTACTTGCGGAGTATGTACAGTTCTTATAGATGGAGAGCCTACCTTATCCTGTGCTACATTAGCAGTAAAGGCAGATGGGAAGGAAATAACTACTATTGAAGGAGTAGGAGAACAGGCTAAGGAGGTAGGAAACTGCTTAGTTGATGAAGGAGTAGATCAATGTGGTTATTGTAGTCCAGGGCTAGTCCTTACAGTAATAGCTATGAAAAAAGAGCTTGAAAATCCAACGGAAGAATCCATAAAGCACTATTTATCTGGAAATCTATGTAGATGTACAGGATATGTGGGACAGCTTAGGGCAATAAAAAAATATATGGGGGTGGAATAATGAAGCCTAATAGAATATCTATTGGAAAATCTATTCCAAAGGTAGATGGGGTTCAATTAGTAACAGGAAAGCCCGCCTATACAGATGACCTAGCTCCAAGGGATGCGTTGATAATAAAAATATTGAGAAGTCCCTATGCCTTTGCTAGAATTAAAGGCATAAATAAAGAAAAGGCTGAAAAAATTCCAGGTGTAGAATGTATATTAACACATGAGGATGTGCCTAAAATATTATTTACTAGAGCAGGACAATCTTATCCGGAACCATCTACTTATGATAAATATATATTAGATGAGTATGTTAGATATATTGGTGATGAAGTTGCTATAATAGCTGCAGTAAGCGAGGATATAGCTTTAAGAGCAATGAAGCTTATAAAGGTTGAATATGAAGTATTTGAACCTGTCCTAGACATTGAAAATGTAGAGAATCACCCTTCCAAGATTCATTTCAAAGACAGATGTCATTCAAATATTAACATAGGCTTTGACCCAGAAAAAAATATAGCTGCAATATACAACTTTGGATATGGTGATATTGAAAAAACATTAGAAGAATGCTCTGTTGTAGTTAGGGAGAGTTATCGTTCCCAGGCTCAAGCCCATGCTATGATGGAAACCTATAGAGCATATTCATATATAGATCAATATGGCAAATTAGTAATAGTGTCTTCTACTCAGATACCCTTTCATGTAAGGAGAATGATAGCAAACTCACTTAATGTGCCTATAAGCAAGGTTAGAATAATTAAACCACGTATAGGTGGAGGATTTGGAGGGAAGCAAACGGCTCAAGTAGAATTTTATACAGCTCTAGTTACGCTCAAAACAGGTAAATCCTCAAAAATAGTGTACACAAGGAAGGAAACCTTTGAATCTACCACTTCAAGGCATGGCATGAAAATAGATGTAACTATTGGCGCAGATTTAGATGGCAAAATTAAAGCTGTGGATATGCATGCTATTTCTGATACTGGAGCATATGGAGAACATGCTTATACAGTCCTTGGTGCAGCAGGATATAAATCATTACCATTATATAACAAGGTGGAGGCTGCAAGATTTACAGGCAAGGCAGTGTATACAAATCGTACTCCTGGAGGAGCATTAAGAGGCTACGGTGTAACTCAAGGGACCTTTGCACTTGAATCAGCAATGAACGAATTAGCCCACAGACTTAACATGGACCCTGCTAAGCTAAGAGAAATGAATATGCTTAAAAAAGGTGAGACCTCTAAAATATTTAATATGACAACAATAGGAGCAGGTAGTGAGCCTATAATGATGGATAGCTGTGAGCTGGAATACTGTGTGAAGAGGGGCAAGGAGCTAATAGGCTGGAATGAAAAATACCCTAGAAGAGAGATATCACCTACTAAAATACGTGGGATAGGTATGGCCATAGCTATGCAAGGTTCAGGAATACCCGGCATAGACACTGCAACTGCCACCATAAAGATTGATGATAATGGCTACTTTACACTTCTTTTAGGCGCTACAGATATAGGAACGGGTAGTGATACTATCCTTAGACAAATAGCTGCAGAAGCTCTTGGAGTAGACAATGATACTATTAGTGTATTTTCATCAGATACAGATTTAACACCTTTTGATGTAGGAGCATATGCTTCAGGTACAACTTATTTCTCGGGAAATGCAGTGAAAAAAGCAGCACTTGAAATGAAGGAATTAATAAAGCAAGAAGGAGCTTCACATTTGAAGATAGATGTAGAAGATGTAATATTTGACGGAAAGGAAATTAGAAATAAAACAGGAGATAAGAAGATTAGCTTAGCTGATTTAAGCAATAGGCTAATATATAAAAATCCTACTAAACAATTAACTACTACAGCATCATTTGGTACTAGTGATGTGGCGCCGCCTTTCATATCTGCCTTTGCAGAAGTTGAAGTGGATACTGAAACTGGAAAGGTAGAGCTAATCAACTATGCTACTGTAGTAGATAGTGGAACTATCATAAATCCTAAGCTAGCAAGGGTGCAGGCAGAGGGTGGAGCTGTTCAAGGTATTGGAATGGCGTTGTTTGAAGAAGTAAGAGAAGATAGTCGAGGTAGACTGATAACTAATAATCTTATGGAATATAAAATACCATCTAGAATAGATATTAACAATATAATTGTAGATTTTGCAGATGGCTATGATGCTACGGGACCTTTTGGAGCTAAGTCTATTGGCGAGGTAGTAACTAATCCAGCACCACCCGCTATTCAGGATGCAGTTTTCAATGCAGTTGGAGTTAGAATAAGAAGTCTGCCTATAACACCTGAAAAAGTAAAGATGGCATTAATAGAAAATAATAAAGGCTAAAAGCACAAGTGCTTTTAGCTTTTATTATGAATCCTTATGAACACCCTTATATCTAGTTAACCTAACTGCATTTACGATAACTAATAACACACTTATTTCATGAATTAACATTCCTAAAGCCATAAATACATTTCTTGTGAGCACTCCTATTAGAAGTGCAAAGACTACAAATACTGCAAAATATATGTTTTGCTTTAGGTTTCTTACTGTTGCACGACTAAGACCAAATGCGTATGAAAGCTTACTTAAGCTATCCGACATCAAGACTAAATCTGCTGTTTCCATGGCTACATCCGTACCAGAACCACCCATGGCTACACCTAAGTGAGCTAATGCCAGAGCTGGTGCATCATTGATACCATCTCCTACCATGGCAACAGTATTGTTTTTCATCAACTCTTTTATTTTACTTACCTTTTCTTCTGGTAACAATTCTGCATAATATTCATCAATGCCTAATTCTTTAGACACTGCATTAGCAACTCTCCTGTTGTCACCAGTTAACATAACTACCTTTTTTACGCCTGCTTTTCTAAGATTTAGTATTTCATTACGTGCGTCATCTCTTATTTTATCTGCAATTGATATTACTCCTAATGTTTTTTCTTTTTTAGCAAGGATTACTGCTGTTTGGCCATTATTTTCTTCTTGGATTAAATATTCTTCTATTTCATTTGAAATGAAGATTTCATTGTCTGATAATAATTTACGTGTGCCTATATAGATTTCTTCATTATCTACTACTGCTTTAACACCACCGCCAGGAAATACTTCAAAGTCAGTAGCAGCTTCTATTGGACTAGATATTCTAGTCTGTGCTTCCTCTATTATAGCTCTAGCCAAATGATGCTCTGAGGTCATTTCCACTTTAGCAGCTAAAAAGAGCAAATCTTCCTCAGACATACCGTAGCTTTTAATATTAGTAACCTTTGGGCTTCCTATAGTAAGAGTACCTGTTTTATCAAAGGCAACAATATCTATTTTCCCTGCCTTTTCTAAATATTCTCCACCCTTAATCAAGATGCCCTTTTTAGCACCATTTCCTATTCCTGCAACTATAGAAACGGGAGCAGATATTACCATGGCACCTGGACAAGATATTACTAATAGAGTGAGAGTAAGCTCTAAATCCCTAGTGATTAGATAAACTATTACTGAAAGCAGCATGATTCCTGGAGTATAATATTTTGCAAATTTCTCAATGAACTTTTGAGTTGGAGCCTTTGATTCTTGAGCTTCTTCAACCATTTCTAAAATTCGAGCAAAGGTAGTATCGTCTCCTACTCTTTCTGCTTCTAGCTCTAAATGACCTGTTTCTATAACTGTTCCACTAAAGACATGGTCACCTTTTTCCTTAGTAACAGGAACAGATTCACCAGTAATAGAGGCTTGATTTACCGAAGCATTTCCTGATAAGACCAATCCATCTACTGGAATCTTTTCGCCAGGACGAACTAACACTGTTTCACCCTTTAGAACATCATCTGGTGAAACTTTTATCTCCTTGCCATCACGAATGACAGAGGCAGTATTTGGTGCTAAGTCTAATAAGGCTTTTAATGAAGAGCGAGTCTTTTCTAAGGTTCTTGCTTCTAAATAAGCACCAAATATAAAAAGAAAAGTAACTGCTGCTGCTTCCCAATACTCACCAATATATATGGCTCCTGTCACAGCTACGGTTACTAATGCTTCAATTCCTAAGATTTTATATCTTAAAGCTCCGATGGCATTTTTAGCTATAGGGTAACCTGCTACTATTGATGATATAATCATAAGTCCGTTAAATATGCTTATGTCAAAATTAAGATACTTTAATATATGGGCTATAATAATAAGACTACCTGAAATTATTACTATCTGCCCTCTTTTTTTCATCATACTATCTACCTCCATAAGAGGGGCTAGATAGCCCCTGGATTATTTTGTACTTAAAACGTCAAAGCCTAAGTTGTGGACTATTTTTGCTATTTCCTCCCCAGAAACAACTTCGTCGTTGAAGCTAACTTTAACCTTACTTGAAGTGAATAGTACCTTTACCTCATTTACACCATTAGCATTTGTAAGTGCAGTTTCGATTTTTTTCACACAACTTGGGCAAGTTAATTGTTCTAATTGTAAAGTAATATTTTTCATTTAATACTCCTCCTTAAATTTAATATGCTTGATTGTTAACTTCATTATAGATTAGTTTTCCAAATTTGAAATTGATTACAATCAAATTTTTAAAAAATTTCAAAAAATAAATCCCACTTCAAAAGTGGGAAATTAATTAAACTATTTTAGTTGTCCAGGATTCACAGTTCCATACGTCTGTAGTAACATCTCTATAAAATTCAGGCTCATGACATATTAACAAAATAGAACCCTTGTATGCCTTTAAAGCCCTTTTAAGTTCTTCCTTCGCATCAATATCAAGATGATTAGTAGGTTCATCAAGTATTAGTATGTTTGTTTCCTTATTTATAAGCTTACATAATCTAACCTTAGCTTGTTCGCCACCACTTAATACATTAACCTTACTTTCAATATGCTGGGTAGTTAATCCGCACTTTGCAAGTGCTGCACGAACCTCAAACTGAGTAAAAGAGGGAAAATCCTGCCAGATTTCTTCAATGCAAGTATTTGTGTTCGCTTTTTTTATTTCTTGTTCAAAATATCCTATATGCAGATAATCACCAAGCTCTACAGAGCCAGAGACAGGTTTAATTTGTCCTAGTATACTCTTTAATAATGTAGTTTTGCCAAGACCATTTGCTCCTACAAGAGCTATTCTTTGGCCTCGTTCCATCCTGAGATTTAAGGGCCTTGAAAGGGCCTCCTCATATCCAATAACTAAATCCTTAGTTTCAAAAATAAGCTTTCCCGATGCCCTAGCATCTCTAAAATTAAACTCTGGCTTAGGCTTTTCTCTTGCTAGCTCTATTACCTCCATATTATCAAGCTTCTTTTGTCTAGACATTGCCATGTTTCTAGTAGCTACTCTTGCTTTATTTCTAGCTACGAAGTCCTTTAAATCTTCAATTTCTTGTTGCTGCTTTTTATATGCAGCTTCTAATTGAAGCTTTTTAGCTTCATATATCTGAATAAAATCATCATACGTGCCTACATAACGGTTTAATTCTTGATTTTCCACATGGTATATAAGATTTATTACACTATTTAAAAATGGCATGTCATGAGATATAAGAATAAATGCATTTTCATACTGCTGTAAATACCGTCTTAGCCATTCTATATGCTGCTCATCTAGATAATTAGTAGGCTCGTCTAATAAAAGAATATCAGGCTTTTCTAAAAGCAGCTTAGCTAAAAGTACTTTGGTTCTTTGGCCACCGCTTAAGTCATTTACATCCTTATCAAGACCTATATCGTACAAGCCAAGGCCTTTTGCTATTTCTTCAACCTTTGCATCTATTATATAAAAGTCATTATTAGTAAGGATATCTTGTATAGTACCTAAGTCCTCAAGCAATATTTCAAGCTCCTCAGGCGTAACGTCTGACATCCTTTCACAGATTTGATTCATTTCATTTTCCATATCAAAAAGATATTTAAAAGCAGTTTTTAGCACATCTCTAATAGTCATTCCCTTAGAAAGAGCCGTATGCTGGTCAAGATAACCTACCCTTACACGTTTTGACCATTCTATGTTTCCTTCATCAGGCTCAAGCTTGCCTGTTATTATATTCATGAAGGTGGACTTGCCTTCACCATTAGCCCCTATAAGACCAATATGCTCTCCCTTTAATAGCCTAAAAGAAACATTATTAAATATAGCACGACTTCCATAACCATGACTTAAATCCTTTACTGTTAAAATACTCATTGTAAACCCCTCTCATTATTTTACGTACAGAAACAATTATACCTAAGATTATATAGCTTTAAAAGCAAAATTTTCATAAAAAAATAACTACCTTTTGGTAGTTATCTAGTCAGCTGTTTGTTTCTTTTTAAAGGTGCTTCTTAAGCCAGTTTCCTTTCTCTGCAGGATATTGATAATATTAGACCTGTGGTTATAAATACTCAATGCAGCTAAAACAATAGCAATTATTATACAGCCTTTACTATATCCAAAATATATTGTAGAAGCTATAAATAATAAAACTAAGCCTATAGTTCCTAAGGCAATAAAATCAGTTGCAATAGTAATAGCTACAATAGCTATTATCCCTAAAATTGCAATACGAAAATCTACTGCAGATAGCATACCAATAAGTGAGGCAGTGCCTTTCCCACCTCTAAACTTCATATAGAAAGGATAGTTATGACCTAAAATCACAGATAATCCATTCAAATAAAGGTAAAATGGAAGTTGACCCTGCTGAAGAATATTTTTAAGAAGCAGTTTTATAATGACAATAGAGAGTATAGCCTTGCCAATATCTAGCAGTGCAACAGCTACACCATATTTCCAACCCAAAGACACAACTGTGTTAGAAGCACCTGCGTTTCCATTGCCTAAAGTACGTATATCAACTTTTTTAAAAAATTTTCCTAAGATATAAGATGCTTGGAAACAACCAAATAAATAGCCAATTAAAGTTATAATAACATAGTTTTCCATAACCTATTCTCTCCTTAAGAATACTTTAATACATTATATCAAAAATCAATAGATTTAGATATTCAAGATTTTGTATATAATATAAATTTATGTTTAATCTTAATTATATATAATATTTGTCTGTTAATTTTGAAGTAAAAGATACAACAAATAAGACTAAAGGATAGAGGCAGAAAAATAAGAAAAAAAGCTAAAAAAATTACATTAATTTGAAAAAAGTGATAAAATATATTTAAACTTGCAATTCCATATGAAAGGAGATGAGTAATATTAAAATATTACTAACAACAGATACCTTTAGTCCCGCTATAAATGGGGTAGTTATTTCTGTAAAGAATCTATATCAGCAACTGACTAAAAGGGGACATGAGGTAAAAATACTAACGCTTTCTCAAACAGGCTTTTCATATAAGGAAGGGGACATCTACTATATAAAATCCTTTAATGTAAGGGTTTACCCTGGAGCAAGAGGTACACTTTCCTACAAGAACAAATTTATAAATGAAATCATTAAATGGTCACCAGACATAGTACATTCTCATACAGAATTCTGCACACTAATTCATGCTAAGCATATAAGAAAAAAACTAAGGGTCCCACATATCCATACTTATCATACTATGTATGAAGACTATCTAGGCTATGTTTTTAAGGGCAGATTAATATCTAGAAGAAGAGCTATGGATTTAATAAGGAGGTTACTTTGGTCTGTTGACGAAATCATAACTCCCACTCAAAAGGCAAAAGGCTCTTTAATAGCATATGGTATTAGAAACCCAATAAGTATAATACCTACGGGAATTGACTTATCTAGATTTAAAACAGAGCATAGACATACGAAAGAAGCTAAGGATTTAAAAGACAAGCTAGGAATAAATCCAGAAGATAAAGTACTCATTTTTCTTGGCAGACTTGGAAAAGAAAAGAATATTGATGAAATAATAATGAATATAAAGGAACTGAATAAGAAGTATCCATTAAAAATGCTAATAGTAGGTGGAGGTCCCCACATGGAAAATTTACAAAGCCTTGTAGATAATTTGGACCTCAAAAAAGAAGTTATATTCACTGGTATGGTTCCACCAGAGGAAGTTCCATTATACTATTCTTTAGCCAATATATTTGTTACTGCTTCTACTAGTGAGAGCCAAGGCCTAACATATATAGAAGCCTTAGCTAGTGGTCTTCCAGTTGTATGTAAATATGATGAAGCTGTAGAAGGATTAATTATGAATGGAATTAATGGGTATATGTATAGAAACGAAGGGGATTTTATTAAATGTGTAAATCTTCTGTTCTGCAGCAATGAGGACATACATCAATTAAGAAGTAAAGCTAAAGCTTCTGTAGAAAGATTTTCATTGAATGTTTTCGCAACAAATATTGAGAGGCTATATTTGAGCCATATAAAATAATGCTTTTATTATTTTAATAGAATGTTATAAACAAAGTCATATATATCTTTAAAACAATAATTAAAGGGGGGTTCACATGCTTAAACTTAAAAGTAAGGAAGAAATACTAAAGCAGTATGTTAGCAGGTATCCAGAGCTTGATAGACAGTTTATGAACAGACTCTCTGAAGAATATGACAGATATATAGAGGTTTTAAAAGATGTTAACAGCATAGAAGAATACAATAAGGTTTTTGAAGAGGAAATAAGAGAAAATGAGAGACGATACAAGGATAATGCAATGCTAAGAGGACTGGAGGATTCCCCATATAATCAGTATATGGAGATATTAGCTCATTATGGGTTGATTGTATTTTTTAGAGATAATATGCTAGACCTATCCTAAATCATATATTCTGAATAATATTAATAACAGCTACGATTTAATGTAGCTGTTATTATTTTGTAATAATACTATAATGTTAAGATATTACAGAGAAACAATATACTGTATTATGAATTTCTGCATATATATCTAACAAGCATGTGAACATATTACAAAAAAATAGCAATATTTTCAATAAATTTCACAATTGAATAGCCAAGCTATAATACCTTTCTTATTTAATAGGAGATAATTTATGCACTAACTACAAAGGTAATATTAAGAAGATGCAGAATTATCAGAATAAATCAAATAAAGGAGGTATAGTATGACGTCAACAAAAATTAATTACCCATTTTGGAAAAAGGAGGACTTGGATGGATTCTTTTCTCTATTCCAGAATAACCTTGCTAACTTTGTCGTTATCGCAATTAGTATGCTTGGGATGGGGTACCCAAGTAGTATAGTATTTGGGAAAGTTATACCTGGAGCAGCTATCTCAGTATTAGCAGGCAACCTTTATTATGCACACATGGCAAAAAAACTCGCAGAAAAAGAAAACAGACTTGACGTAACAGCATTATCTTATGGTATTAGTACTCCTGTAATGTTTATTTATCTTTTTGGTGTATTAAAACCTGCACTTGATATTACAGGGGATCCAAACCTAGCTTGGAAAATTGGAGTAGCAGCATGTTTCTTAGGAGGTATTATTGAAGCTTTAGGAAGCGTAATTGGAGGTTGGGTTAGAAAAAATCTTCCTAGAGCCGCTATGCTTGGTGCTTTAGCAGGAGTTGCATACTCAATTATTGGTGGACAAATGTTTTTCCATACTTTTGAGATGCCAGTTGTTGGCATGATAGTATTAGTTATTATTTTAATTGGTCTTGTGGCTAAGAAAGCAATGCCTTTTAAAATACCATCATCTTTATTCGCAATTATTATAGGTACAGTTTTAGCTTATGCTTTAGGTCAAGCAGACCCAGGTAAAATAACAGAAGGATTTTCAACCTTTGGGTTTTACCCGCCATTACCATCTATAGCTTTTCTTGAAGGATTTAAGTATATATTTGGAACTATGATTAGCTTGTTAGCAGTTTTAGTGCCTATATCTGTTTATAACTTTATAGAAACCATGAATAACGTTGAAGCTATGGCTGCAGCAGGTGACGACTACAATGTTGCAGAAGCACAGCTAGCAGATGGTTTGGGTACAATGGTAGGTAGCTTATTTGGTGGAGTATTCCCTACAACAGTTTATATAGCTTCTATAGGCGCTAAATGGGTTAATGCTGGTAGAGGATACTCAGTAGTAAATGGAATTGCTTTCTTAATAACTGCTTCTCTTGGAATAATAGCGGCTATATCCAGTATTATTCCATTACCAGTTATAGCTCCTATACTAGTGTTTGTTGGGGTATCAATGATTTCACAAGCTTTTGGTTCAGTAGACAAAAAACATTTTCCAGCTGTAGTAGTAGCCATGTTCCCATATTTGGCTAACTATATTTCTGGTAAATTTAATGGAGCAGCTCCTGAGGCTGTTGCTAAGCTTTCACCAGCAATTGTACCTCTTGGACAGGGTGCAATGTTTACAGCTTTAGTATGGGGTGCTATAGTAGTATTTATTCTTGACAATGAATTTGACAAGGCTGGTATGGCTGCTTTTGCTGGGGCTGTAATGTCTGCAGTAGGACTAATGCATGCACCAAAGCTAGGATTCTTACAGGATTATACATTTGCACTAGGATACTTAATAATGGGAATAATGCTATATATATTTAATGTTACAATGAAGGACAAAGTAGACCTAGACGATAATGTTTCTATGGATATGGTTGACTAAGCAATAAGAAAACGTTACCAATAGATAATCTGTTGGTAACGTTTTTTATTTGGATGATTATACTTCTACTTCGGGTGGTATACAAATACGTTTGCCAGGTATAAACTCACTTGGAGCCATAGTAGGGTTATATTTTAGTATATCCGTAGCAGATACAACAAATTTTTCTGCTATACTAGTTAGAGTGTCCCCCTGCATTATAACGTAAGTTTTTCCAGTTGGGCATAGCTCTGAAGGCTCATAAGGTGGAATGCAAATCTCTTGACCTATGCGAAGGTTTTCTATATCAATATCCGGGTTTGCATCTACTAATGCTCTAAAGGATACATCGTATTGCTGTGCTAATTTAAATAAAGTATCTCCTGCTACAACCACATGTATCTTTCCGCCTGGACATCTAGGCTTCCTAGGTATACAAATTATTTGGCCTATAGTTAGTTTAGTAGGGTCTACTCCAGGATTTGCTAACTCTAAGTCTCTAAGAGTTACATTAAATCTGTTTGCTATACTAAAGAATGTGTCACCAGCCTGTATAGTATAATATGCACCACCAGGGCAAGGAGGAGTGTTAGGTGGAACTACCTTTTTAGGGATACAAATAATTCGCCCTACTACTAGACTATTAGGATCCACGCCAGGATTTGCTGCCTCTAAATCTCTAAGAGTTACATTAAACCTGTTTGCTATACTATAGAAAGTATCTCCAGCCTTTATTACGTAATAAGTTCCGTCAACGCATGGAGGTATAGCTGGTGGTGGAGGCGGAGGAGCAGGTTTTTTTGGTATACAAATTTTTTGACCCACCACTAGGTTATATGGATTAACTAATGGGTTTGCTAGCTGCAACTCTCTAACAGTTATGTCAAACTCATCAGCTATTTTGTAAAATGTATCTCCAGCCTTTATAGTATATATTGTTCCATTTGGACAAATAGGAGTTGGAACTCTTCTAGGAACACAAATTATCTGACCAACAGAGATACGGTTAATATTAATAGTAGGGTTTAAAAATCGAATAACACCAATAGTTGTATTAAATTCTTGAGCTATACTACTAATTGTATCACCTCTTTTTACTGTATATTCTTCAGCAAAAGGAGGACATCTTCTCTCAAGCATGTTTCATATCACCTCACTTATTTTGTATTATATATTATTCAATCTTAAGAATAAGTGTGCATAAGAGAAGACAAAAGAAAAACCCTTCTCAGCACGTGTATTTTCGTACTGAGAAGGGCTTCAACTAAATAGGCTTCTATCGCTAACATCCTTAAATAAGGATAGGAGCTTTTCTTTTGTAAGGTTTTTCTTCTCTTCTCCTGAAACATCTAATATTATTTGACCTCTATGCATCATAATCAATCTATTTCCGTATCTTATTGCATGATCTATGTTGTGAGTCACCATAAGGGTAGCTAGTTTTTTTTCCTTAACAATTCTATCTGTTATAGCCATGACTATTTCAGATGTTTTAGGATCTAGGGCAGCAGTATGTTCATCTAAAAGTAAAAGACGAGGGTCAGTTAATGCAGACATAATTAAGGCTAAGGATTGCCTCTGACCTCCTGATAATTTAGACACATCTACTTCCAGCTTATCCTCTAGGCCTAAGTCTAGTATTTTCAATGATTCCTTAAACAAGCTTTCATTTTTCTTATCTATTAAAAGTGAAAAGTTAAACTTTTTACCTTTATTTAAAGCCATAGATAGATTTTCATGGACTGTCATAGATGGCACAGTACCTAATGAAGGATCCTGAAAAATCCTAGAAATTTTTTTACATCTTTGACTTTCTACCTGATCAGTAATATCTTCACCATTTAAGATTATACTGCCCCTATCTATACCTAGCTTTCCAGACACAATATTTAAAAGCGTTGATTTTCCTGCACCATTGCTACCTACTATACATATAAAATCATCATCTTTCACTTCTAAAGATACTCCATGAAATATGCTTTCTTCATTAATATCACCAAGATTAAAGGTTTTACATATATTATTTAACTTAAGCACTTATATCACCTGCCTGTCTTTTAGCTTTAGGCTGTGGCAAGGCTTTTAATCTAAAAGCTGACTTGTTATTTCCTAAATAAAGAGCAAGTATTACAATTATACAGCTTATAAGCTTTAAATCACTAGGGTTAAAGCCTATCCTTAGACTTAAAGAAATACTGGCTCTATATAGAAAAGCACCAATAATGCACAATAAACTAGGAGTGAATAATCTTAAATTTTTAAATATTGAATGAGCCATTATTATAGAAGCTAAGCCTATGACTATAGTGCCTGTTCCCATATTTATATCGCTATAGCCTTGATATTGGGCGAATATTCCTCCAGATAATGCAACTAAAGCATTAGATAATGCTAAACCAAGTATTCTAACATTTCCAGTGCTTATACCTAGAGAGGTTACCATATTTTCGTTATTCCCTGTAGCCTTTATAAGATAACCTATTTTGGTTTTGAAAAATATAGTAAACAAAGCAGCACATACAACAGAAAAGCCTAATGCAATAAATAAATTAAAAGTTAAACTATCTTTAGAGAAAATAGTAGCATTATTAAATATAGGTAGATTTGCTTTTCCCATAATTCTTAAATTTATAGAATAAAGCCCTAGCATTACTAAAATTCCAGAAAGCAAATCCTTTATTTTAAGCCTTACATTCAACAAGCCTGTCATGGTTCCAGCTAAGGCTCCTGTTATAATAGAAAAAGAAAGTGCTATAAAGGGGTTAATTCCCTTAGAAATTAAAATTGCAGATACACTAGCACCTAATGTAAATGTTCCATCTACGGAAAGATCAGGAAAGTCCAAGAACTTATAAGTAATATATACTCCCATTGCCATTATGGAAAATATTAGACTTTGCATAAAAATGCCTAAGATAAAAGCATTCATATTATTCAGCTCCCTTCACTAGGGTAGCTCTTTTTAACAGTTCATCAGGTATATTTATACCTAATTCTTCTGCAGCATCTTCATTTATTATTAATTGGGTTTCTTTAAGCATAGAAACAGGTGTATCCTTTATGCTTTTACCACTTAGAATCTCAGCAGCCATAATTCCAGTTTGATGGCCTAGCTTATAATAATCAAGTCCTTCGCAGGCAAGAGCACCATTTTTTATCATAGGCTCATCTACTCCTATAATAGGCACTCTATTATTCATGGCTATTTTAGATATTATAGGCATATTAGAAGCTACTAAATTATCTGATGGAAGAAATAAAAAATCTATACCTTTTATCTTAGCGTTTAAAGCAGGTTCAAATTCTGATGTATTAGTAACTGGAATTTCGATTATTTCAATACCTAAAAAAGCAGCAGATTCTTTAGCTATATCTACCTGTAGCTGAGAATTAAGCTCACTGGTATTAAATAAAATACCAACTTTTTTCGTGTTTGGAATTAAGGTCATACCAAGCTCTAGCTGCTTAGCTACAGGGCTTAAGTCACTAGTTCCTGTTACATTGCCCTCTGGAGCATCAGGATTTTGGACTAAGCCTGCATATACAGGATCAGTAACAGCTGTAAATAATACTGGAATATCCTTAGTAGAGTTATGTGCTGATTGAGCAGAAGGAGTTGAAATAGCAAGAATTAAATCTTTTTTCTGTGATACAAAATTTTGTGCAATAGTAGTTGTCAAGGCTATATCTCCCTGAGCAAACTGAATATCTAAATTTAGGTTTTTACCTTCCTCATAACCTTTTTCTTTTAATGCATGAATAAAACCAGCCCTAGCACTATCTAATGCAGGGTGTTCGACAATTTGACTTATTCCTATTGAAACCATATTTTTGGAATCATTGCTAGATGAACAAGCACTCAATAATAAAGTGATAATCATAAGAATTGAAATAAAGCCTAAGATATTACTTAGACTGGTGAGATGTTTTTTTCCTACCATACTACCGTCCTCCAATTTTTTAATTTTTTGTTTAAAGTCTTCTGCTAAATCCTACCTTACTCCCCTTAGCCTCAATGGCTATCTACAAAAAAACAAACCTACTAATTCTTTTTGTAATCCTGAGTGTAATCCAAGGATCACTTTTAGAATAATTAAAATTGATTTTATAATCTTTCCATTAAAATGTCAAGAAAAAGTTAAAAAACTTTTAGCTAACAACTAACAACTAATTCTAGTTTATTCTTTTATTACTGGTATGGACCTATGGCCCAATCCAATAGCAAGATCATTTAGATGAAGTAGTCCAATGCTTATGAAAAGGCAAACACTAATATGCTCCTCATATCTGGCGATACCTATTTTCCCACCAAAGTTTAACCCCATAGCCTTTGGATTTACCTGAGTAATAGCTTCCATAACAGCGCCAGCCACAGCACCTTCATGGACATGATAATCTTTAATAATTCCAGTTTTTTTAGAAGCTACTAAAGCTCTTTCTATAATTTTAGGTATAGAATTTATCAAATCACCACCAACATTTACAGCAGCAGCTTTAAAACCTTTTTTATGAAGATCCTCTATAATAGACTTTTCTTCATCTCTAGTAGATATGGCAAGCCTTATTGAAGCCTTTGCAACATTTGTACTTTGGTTTTCCACTAAAATCACCTCGTTACTATATTGTAGACTAAATTATATATGAGATACACAAAAATGTAAATGCTCTAGTAAACAGAGAGCCTAAGGAATTGTTCTTTATATGAGTAAAGCAAAAAACGACATAGGTAATAGCAATAAAAGGAATGATTTATTTTAAACTATCAAATATAATAAATTAAATTTAGACATGTAAAAAAATTAACAAATTTTCACAAAATATGATAAAATATTTAATAAATTATTAGGAACTTTTAAAATTATGTTATATGATAGAGATACTTATACAAATGAAAGCAAGAGCCAAATGTAAAAAATGAGAAGGTGATAAAGTGGAAGCTATAAAAATACCAATAGAACAATTAACTATGAAAAGGAATAAGCAACTTAGTGCTTTAACAAAAGACCATCTGCAAGGCAATGCTGGGGAACAGGACAAATTAAGCTACAAGGGTAGAATATTGATTTTAGATGATGACGTAATGATGCTGAATATACTTGAAAGGCTCCTTACGGAAAGAGGACATGAAGTTATTCTTTCTTCTAATCCTTTTGAAGTAATCAGTATAATAAAAGAAAATAAGATAGATCTTGCCATATTGGATTTAATCTTACCCAAAAGTAATGGGTATGAAATTACAGCATTAATTAGAAAGACAGAGCCAGAGTTACCTATTATCATGTTATCGGGCAGCGCCATAACAGAGAGCAAAATAAAAGCTTTAAAAATAGGTGCTGATGATTATATAACAAAGCCCTTTGAAGAAAATGAGCTAATAGCTAGGGTTGAAAGAACATTAACCAGATATATAAGCCTTAAAGCATTATCTGTTGAAGATGGATTAACGGGGGCCTATACTAAAACTTATCTATGGCGAAAGCTAAAGGAAATTAAAAATGCATATACAAGAAACGGTAAGATTTTTTCTGTTGCATTTGTAGATATTGACTGCTTCAAAGAAATAAATGATACTTATGGACATTTAGCAGGAGATGAAGCCTTAAAATGTTTTGTATCTACACTTAAATCTTCTCTGAGAGCTACAGACTATGTATTTAGATTTGGAGGAGATGAATTTATTGTCCTATTTCCTGAGACAACTAAAGAAAATGCTCACAAGGTTTTAGAAAGATTTAGAGACAATGAAAGCTATATCCAATGTATTAAAAGTAAGACAGGGGTTTTAATTGGATGCTCTTTCAGTGCAGGAATCACCGAAATAAAAGGTGTATCTGATACAGTTGAAAAAATTATTGAGAGGGCAGACGAAGCCTTATACCAAGCCAAAGCACAAGGCAAGAATAGAGTTATTATCTACGATAGCTGCGACTAATTTTTGGAAGGGAAAATTATCACATCGAATTTTCATACAAAAGAAAAAACGAATAATTATGGGGAGGAATATAGGGAAGAGAGGAAGAGGAGATATAATGACTTTTGGATATGAAATAGTGAATAGTCAAGACGGATTTCCCGTAAAAGCATTTATCCATAGCGTTGATGGCTTTAAAATGCATTGGCATGATGCAATAGAGATACTTTTGATTCTAAAAGGCTCAGTAAGTATAAATGTAGGAAATGAAAGATTTTTGCTTAGAGAAAATGATTTAATATTGATAAATAGTAATGAAATTCACAATACAAATAAAACAGATGAAGATAATATAATACTAGCATTACAAATAAATCCAGCACATTATACTGCTTATCATCCTCAGATTAATAGGATGTTATTTGACTGTAAATCCTTCATTTATAGAGAAGATGAGCAAGAAAGATTTGATGTAATCAGGTGGTATCTAGCTCAAATAGTATGGGAATTTAATAAACAAACTAGTGGTTATCAGTTTACAATAGGAAGTAAAGTAAATTTACTTATCTCACATTTGATGAATCATTTTACATATACAGCTGTGAAAAATGAAAATGTTGCATTCATAAGAAAAGACATTGAAAGAATTCAAAGGATAATAAGTTATATAAACGAAAACCTAGAAAGTAAGATAACTCTTAAAGAAATAGCCGAAATAGAACATCTTAGCCTCTACTATCTATCGCATTTCATAAAAAAACATATGGGAATGTCATTTCAAGAGTATCTAAATCATATAAGATTAGACAAGAGTGTTAAGCTTTTGACAAGCACTGATAAAACAATAACAGAAATATCATATGAAAGTGGATTTCCTAGTACAAAATCTTTTAATAAGCTTTTCAAGGATATATATAATCTCACCCCTACAGAATTCAGAAAAAAGCGTGAAAACCCAAACTACATTTCAAAAGCTGAGGACCATGATATAGGAAAGGTAAGGAGCAAAACTTATTTAGATGTAGATAGAAGTGCTGCATTTAAAAGCCTATTTCAATATTTAGATTTAATGGATAAAAAAGCACAAAAGCATAATATGGCACCTACAAGTACTGAAACCATATCTGCAAAGGCAAATGAGGAAGGAGAATATTTAGAGCCATATTGGAAAAAGCTAACTAGCTTTGGCAGGGCAGCAGAGGGACTAAGACAAGGCTGGCAGAATCAGCTTAAAGAGCTGCAGGACGAACTTGGATTTGAATATATAAGGTTTCATGGCATATTTTCAGATGAAATGATGGTATATAATATTGGCAACGATGGTAATGTAGTGTACAACTGGTCTTATGTTGACGAGCTCTTTGATTTTTTTAAAAAAATAAATATTAAACCCTTTGTTGAATTAGGTTTTATGCCTTCAGAGATAAAAAGCTCAGACGAAACTATCTTTTGGTGGAATGCAAATATATCCCAGCCAAAGGATATTAAATTGTGGACAGATTTAGTAAAAGAATTCATAAAGCATTGCATTAATAGATACGGTCTAAAAGAAGTAGAAACCTGGTATTTTGAAGTATGGAATGAGCCAGAACTGGAATATGTATTTTGGATTGGTGGCAAGGAAAGCTATTTTAATTTTTACAAAGAAACTGTTTTAGCCATAAAGTCCATTTCTCCTAAATTCAGAGTAGGAGGTCCTTCCATTACTCATCAGGTTGTAAAGGAAGGAACCTGGCTTGAGGATTTTTTAGATTATTGTAATAGCAATAATGCTCCCTTAGACTTTATATCCCTGCACATTTATCCAGAGGATTTTTCGTCAAAGGAAGAGGTTGAGGAGATAATGATTGAAGCCATACAAAAGGAAGAACCTTTAGATTTAATGTCCATATGGGGTTCTGTTAAAAGGATTTATTATGATAAAAATCACACTCATGACACTTTAAGTTCAGCTAACAGCAAAATAAACAAATATTTAATAAAAAAACCAGAACTTCACATAACAGAGTGGAATGCTTCAACATATTGTCGAAATCTAATTAATGATACATGCTTTTCTGCCACATTTATTATAAGCAATATTTTGGAGAACATAGGAAATGTTGATTTTATAGGACATTGGACATTTACAGATATAATGGAGGAGTTTAAGGCAGGCATATCCCATTTCCATGGAGGCTTTGGGCTGATAAACAAAGAAGGATTAAAAAAACCATCTTATTTTGCTTACTATCTATTGTCTAAGCTCGGAAATAGAATAATAGGACAAGGCCAGGAATACGTAATAACGAAAAGAGATGAAGATATTCAAGTTTTAGCTTATAACTATGCATATTTAGATGAATTGTTTTCAAGCGGAGATACCTCTGCACTTACTAACACGCAAAGATATTTAGTTTTTGAAGACAAGCCTACAAAGGAAGTAAAGCTATGTATATCTGGACTTTCAGGCTATTATAAAATAACAAGATACCAGTTGAATAGAGAGCATGGGTCAGTAGTAGATGCATGGATAGACATGGGAGCGCCAGAAAACATGACAGAAGAGGAACTAAAATACCTTAAAGGAAAAGCAATGCCTAAAATGACTGTGGAGTATTCAGAAATAGAGGGAGACTATAAAGATAAACTATTTGTTCCAGTACATGGTGTAGAGCTAGTATTATTAGAGAAAAAAATTAAATAGGAATAGTTTTATTAGCCAGCTTCATTATAACAATGTGAAGCTGGCTTTATTTTTGATAATCCAATGGAATATTTAGTTAAACACAGTAAACATGGCTAATCCTTCAGTAAATTAGGATCTTATCCCCAAAGTTTAAATGGCAAAAAAAAGGAATAGATTCAAGCAACTATAGCATATCTTATGCCATTGGCATTAGATACTATTAAATAAGTATGTATTTTGTCGAAATACATACTTATTTAAATAAAAACGGGGTTGAGATTATGAAAGAAAGGAGGAAATATATGCTTTTTAATAAAAGTAAATACAAGATAATCATGATGATTATCCTAGCCATGCTGCTTCAAATAGCAGCCCCTGTAGCAGAATATGTCTATGCTGAGGTGATGAATGGCGAAGGGGGAGAAACAGTAACAGAAGCAGTATACATACCTAGTGAGATGATATCTTTCAGCTTGGTGGTAAATGGAATAGACCTTGCAACAGCAGATGAAACAACAATTGAAGCCTTAGAACTTGAGCAGAAACAGGAAGCGAAGTTTACAATAGTATTTAATGTAAATTTAGAGAATGATGCTTATCTGTATAAAACAGGAGATTATTTTGAATTTGATTTTCCAACTGCTATAAAAGACTTTGGCAATCTTTCTGGATATACATCACCAGATGTAGGAGAGCCAAAATTTAGTTACAAATATGAAGGTGGAAAGGTAAAGGTTTATTTATCTGAAGATTTAGACCCTTTAAATCATATAAGCAATGAAGTTATAGTTACACTAAACTTTTCTTCAGAGTTTGGATTTAGTGGGGATGATTTAGAACAAAAAATAGAGATTCCGACTCCAGGTCAAGCTGGTGGGACTAAGACTATAAAACTAACCTTTAAGCCTAAGACAAAAGATGAAAAGATGTCAAAGGAAAGTCTTGGAGTAACTATCATAGATGGTGAAAGATATATTGACTGGGTAATTTGGGTGAATAAAGCAGGTAAAGCTTTAAACAATGCAACAATTACAGATGTGCCTAGCAGCAAACCAGCCCATATAATTGTAGAGAATTCAGTTAATGTTGCAAGGTATGATATTGGATTAAGTGGTGTAATAGATGAGATGGGGGCTGGAACAACCGTTTCAACAGATACGAACTTTCCCATAAATTCCTTGATTGGTAAGTATGCTTATAAAATTACTTATAGAACAAAGGTAATTGAAGATTCACCTTCTGGACCTCAAGAATTTAAAAATACGGCAACATTGACTAGCCCAGGATTTACCACAGAGACATTTACAGGTTCCCAAAGCATTACCTATGGAAAAGCACTTGAAAAAATTCGAATTAGTGGTGACAACTATGAGTCAAACTGGGAGATTAGATATAACTATAATCTAGCAAGTATACCGGAGCCAGGAGAAGGGGAATTTAACATTGTAGACACTCTATCAGGACCCCATAATATTGATACAAGTTCTATCAAAGTATATAAAATGAGTACTGATGCGAATGGAAATGTAGTAGATACAGGAACAGAAATAGGAGGACTTTCAGGTGGAGAAAATCCTAACGGTCCAAGCTATACTATTACTACAGTCCAGGATGAAGAAAGTAATGTAAAAGGCTTTAAATTAAAATTTGATGGTCCTGTTACAGATGCATATAGAATAGTATACCAAGCTAAATATGATAAAGACTTCTATACTGGTCCGTCAGCTACTGTAACCAATACTGTAAATGCAGGGAGCCATAAAGATTCTAAAAGCTATACAGTAGGACAAAATATTTTAAAAAAATCTCATACTTTAGACTTAGCAAATCAAGAACTAACTTGGAAAATCACCATTAAAGCAGATAATGCTGATATCACCAACTTAAAACTTGCAGATGTATTTGCTTCAAAAGATACGGTAACAGGTATTGGTGAGCAAAGCCTTGAGGGAACCATAACAATAACTGAATCAACTGGACATACTATAACACCTAATTCTGACTCAACCAAAGGCTTCACTATAACAAATATCAATATTACAAAAGGCAAAACTGCAACAATAACCTATAAAACTAAATATGCTGTAGGTGAAGATGGTAAAGTCGCTAGTGAATATAAAAATACTGCGACAGCTACTTGGGGAGATTATACTGTTACTGTATCCGATAGCTATAAACCTAAAACAACAACTACAAACAACGGTAGGAAGGAAGGTAACTATAATTACAGTACCCAAACATTTACTTGGGGTATAATAGTAAACTTCAATAAAAAGGATATCCAAGGAGCGATTTTAACAGACACTCTTGGACCAGGTCATGACATAGTAGCAGATTCATTAAAGATATATAATTTCACACCTTATGGATCCGATGATACTAAAGGGACTAAGGGAGATCCTAGTAACCTAATAGCGGAAACAGATTATACAGTATCATATAATGCTACAAATGGTAAAAGCACAGGATATACACTAACATTTAAAAGTGATTTAGAGAGTGGAAAGAACAATAAAGCATATTATATAGAATATGAAACTAGGGACTCCGACAATATAATTGGGCTCAGCACAGGAGAACAAGCAGAACAGAATGATGAAGATAAAGGTAAATATACAAACACTGCCACCTTTAAGACTAAAGATACCACGACTCATACCTTAGAATCTAAACCTGTAACAGTAAATAATGCAAACCACCTTATATCAAAATCAGTTTCAGGGAATGCAAGCTCAAATAGTGATAGAGTGCTGACTTGGACAATAGATATCAATAAATCACTTTCTAATATTGGAATGGTTACATTAAAAGACATACCTTCTAATAATTTAATGCTTCTTCCAGATACAATTAGAGTACGAGAAATTAAAATAGCTTCTAATGGGAGTATAACATATGGTTCTTGGATTAGCCCAAACCCTGCACCAACGCTAAACAATGAGGAAGGAAGTTTTACTTTAGATTTAGGAAATCTATCTAGTCCCGAAAGAAAGGCAGTTCAAGTACAATATAAAACATTAGTGCTAGAAGCAAATAATACTAATGAATCCTTTACTAATGAAGCTACTATCACATACGAAGGATCTGAGGATACAGGTGAAGGACAAGATAACGATTCTAAAGTAGAACAAAAATTTAAATTTAGCTTTTCAGACGCAACTTCTTCATCTAAAAAAGGAAATGTGAAGTTCAAGAAAGTTGGATATGATAACGCAACAGAAAATAAAGTGGACCTAGGGAATGTTGAATTCCAGCTAATAAAGAAAATAGGAAATAATCATTATATAATCAGGGAAGCTACTTCAGAAGAGAATGGAGAATTTGTATTTAACAGTGTTGGATATGGTACTTACCTTATTAGAGAAGTATCAGCACCAGCAGGATATATAAAAATGGAAGACCAACCATTTACAATGGGGACAGACACTGACATTAAATTATCAGGTAACGAAGCAAAAGTTATTGAATTAACTAATACAAAAATAAACCAAGGCTTCAAATTAACAAAGATAGATGAAAAAGAACCTAGTATAAAGCTGGCTGGTGTAGAATTTGAACTTTTCAAACACGATGGAATACCTGTTACAAAAGATAGAAATGAAAATGATATAATAGGGAAACTTACAACAGATGTGAATGGTATAATCCTTATTGATGATTTACCAACAGGTAAATATTATCTAAAGGAAATAAAAGCACCAGAAGGATATTGGTTAGATGAAGGGCATATTGAATTTGAAATTAAGGCTGAAAATATAGAAATAATTGATCTAGGCAATATAACCAATACCAAGCAAGGCGACCTAATCGTCAAAAAGATTGATAAGGATAACAATAATTCATTACCCGGTGCAGAGTTTACCCTTTATGATAACTCTAAGAATATAATAGCTACTGCAACAACAAATGCAGATGGAATAGCCAAATTTACTAATATAAAATATGGCTCATATATATTGAATGAAACAAAAGCACCATCAGGATATGTAGGTTATTCGGAAGATATTAATATAACTATTGCTTTACCTGAACAAGAGGAAGTAGTACAAAACGAAAAAATTCATCAAGCAGTGGAGCTAACTAAAGTAGATGAAAGTGATGCTAATATAAGGTTATCTGGAGCAGTGTTTGAACTTTATAAAACCGATGGGACACATGTTAAGCAAAATGAAAAAGGTGAAGACATAGGAGACGAAGGACGTATCTCAACAAATATTGATGGCAAAATTTCAATAAATAATCTAGAACCAGATGAATATTACTTTAAGGAAGTAAAATCACCAGAATACTATCTATTACCAGAAAACTATACAATATCTTTTAAAATCGAAGAAAATCAAACAACCATCACATCAGTAACAGCAAAAAATATTCGCGGCGAAGGTAATATAATACTCACAAAGGTAGGCGTAGTTGAAGGAGAACCAGATACTAAGACTCCCTTAGAAGGAGTAGAGTTTACGCTTAAAAAAGGCGATACTGTTATAGCATCTGGAACCACTAAAGCGGACGGTACTCTAGCATTCAATAATTTACCATACGACACCTATACTATATTAGAGACGAAGGCACTTGATGAATATGTACCAAATACTACTTCAATAACAGTAGTATTAGATGGAGAGGGTACAAATGGTAAAGAAGTCACAGTAGGACCTATAGAGAACATAAAGAAGGACTACTCTGTGAAGTTAACAAAATACAATTGGAACAAATCCGAGGTTCTCAAGGACGCAATCTTTGAACTAAGGAAAGAAGGACTAGATGGGGAATATGAAGTTGTTGAAGGGATTGATGTTGAAGATTTAACAACAGATGAAAATGGTGAAATTCATTTAGAAAACTTAGAAGCTGGTAGTTATCAATTAATTGAAACTAAAGCTCCTGCTGGATATAGATTAGATAAGACACCAGTAGAGTTTGAGATCAATGAGAATCAGATAGAGCCAACTAAAGTTGAGAAAATAAATTATAGGATTCCACCAGTAGACCCAGACCCAGGGCCAGGTCCAGGACCGAAGCCAGACCCAGAAAAACCAACAGAGCCACCAACAAGTCCAGAAGAGCCAACAGTTCCAACAGAACCAGAAGAGCCAACAGTTCCAACAGACCCAGAGGAACCAACAATTCCAGAGGAGCAACCTACAGTTAAGGAAGAAACTCCAAAGGAAACCCCAAAGGAAGGAGAAGTAGAAGTTCCAGAGGGAAGTGATCCAAAGGTTAAGAATCCGCCTGAAAACGGGACGGTAACCATCGATGAAGATGGAAGGTGGAAATATACTCCTAATCCAGGGTTTGTAGGAAAAGACAGATTTACTATAATAATTAAGCACCCAGACGGAACAGAAGAAGAAATATTTATAGAAATAGATGTAGAAGATGTACCATTAGGTACAGTATTACCTAAAACTGGAGAAGGCAGTAAATTAGGATATTATCTTACAGGATTATTACTAGTACTTCTAGGAGTATTCCTAAGAAGAAAAATAATATAGAAAAATAGTGCTGTAGTAAAGGGGCGCCGTAGGGCTATAGGGGAAACGGTATAAAAGGCAGAGATTACAAAGTCTCTGCCTTTTAAATACCGAACCCATTGAGTACATATGTTTATTTAACGGTTCAAACTCGACAAACAAGATTTAAAGGTAGGATATAAAATGAAGAGAAAAATACTATCGTGGATTATTATAATTATAGGCTTGTTACTAGCTGCATATCCCAAAGCATCAGAGCTATATGTAGATTATAAGCAGGCTAAACTCGTAGAACAATGGCAGCAGAGCTTGGCGGTCATAGATAGTGGAGATGATATAGAAATAGAAAATGATGAAATATATAATTTAGATGAAGATAGCAATCTACATATGGAAGCAAGTCCACAAGAACCAAGAGAAGAAGGAGAAACAAAAGAGGATCCTGAAGAAAAAAGAAAAGAAGAAGAAAAAGCTAGAGAAAGAGCAGCTAAAGCAGCAAAAGAAAAAGAAGAATATATAAATAAAAACATGGAAGGAATACTTAAAATAAATAAAATAAAGTTTAACCAGCCCATACTTAAGGGCGCTACAGAAAAAAATCTAAAAACATCTGTAGCTAGTGTAGAAAATACAGGGAAAGCAGGAGAAGTAGGCAACTATGCCATAGCAGGACATAGAACCCGCAGCTATGGGCGAAACTTCAATAGATTAGAAGAAGTAGAGCTGGGAGACATAGTGGAAGTAGATAGTGGAGATAATCAATATAAATATACAGTAACAGAAAAGCTATATGTTTATCCAGAAGATGTATGGGTATTAAATAATAACAAGGAGGATAAAGAAATAACCTTGATCACATGTCATCCTATGGTTAATCCGACCCATAGATTGATAATAAAAGGAAAGATTATTGACTAAACAATAGACAGAGTAGTCCTAGAAAAAATAGGACTTTTGGATTATTTTTTTAAAGGACAAGCTATGGTAAAATCAAGAAAATAAATGTAATTTTTTATCAGTGACTTTTCACCGATAAAGGCAAACCTAGCGAAAGCTAGGGGCGCAAAGCTAAAGGGCCTTCCTTAGAAATAAGATGGCAGCCAGTTACCGAAAGGAGAGTTTTTTATGTTAAAGCGTAATCTAGTAATCTTCTCACTAATTGCTACAATAATATTATCTTCCACAGTGGCTTTCGCTTCAACTTCAAATATAGACAAAAGCCAATTAGAGAGTGGGTTAATAAGCATAAATTATACACCAAAAAAAGATGTAGCAACAAAAGTAATGATCAGTAAAGGTGATGTAAAATATACTTACGATATAAAAGCATACAATAGTTTTCCACTACAGCTTGGGGATGGTAAATATACAGTTTCCATTTTAGAAAATGTAGATGGTAATAAATACAGACAAGTTGAAAAAGAAGAGATAAATTTAAAGCTATCAAATGCTAATACAGTATTCTTACAATCCAGCCAAATCGTAAACTGGAACGAAAACATGGACGCTATAAAAAAAGCTAATGAATTAACTAAGGGTGCAAAAAATGATAATGAAAAAGTAATAGCAATATATAATTACATTGTAAATAACATTAGCTATGATAATGAAAAAGCTGTAAGTGTACAAGCAGGATATATACCTTCCATAGATAGTACCTTAAACGAGCAAAAGGGAATATGTTATGATTATTCAGCACTATTTGCAGCAATGCTTAGAAGCGTAGATGTACCTACAAAACTAGTAATGGGAAGGAAAAATGATATAGAAGCATATCATGCTTGGAATCAAGTTTACTTAAAAGACACTAATGAGTGGATAATCATAGATACAACATATGACGCTAGTATGAAAAAGGGAAAATCAGCTACTTCAATGATAAAAAGCGAAAAAGAATATACTGTAGAAAAGCAATATTAAAATGAATATAAAAATCACCATATAAAGTGAATATAAAAAAACCACTGGTAAAATCCAGTGGTTTTTTTGGCTTTTGTACAGCCTTAAAAATATAATATTTTTATTCACCTTCAAAATCTTTAATACTGCATAAGAAAAGCTAATTATAGAAAGGGGATTGTTTGTTATATAATAAACACAAAGAAAATGTTAAAAAAAACACAATGAAAGGGGAATGAAAATGCAAACTACAGCCAAAATCAATAAAACTCAATTAATCATTGCACTATGTATCATTGCAATTACTTCAGCTTTTGGCAAGTTCTTAAGTCAAACTGATAACAAATTAACATTGTTTCTTATTACTGGTGTGGTTTTAGGATACATACTTTCTCGTTCAAGATATGGCTTTGCAGGCGGAATCAAAAGAATTTATGTTACAGGAGAAGGTAGCCTTACTAAAGTACTTTTAATAATGTTTGCTATCACTATGGTTGCATCAGCAGGTATACAATGGGCAGCTGTAGCAAAAGGAGCAGTACCACAATTTAGAGCCGCTTCTTCAGATTTGATTATCCCTGGAAGCCAATCTGTAAGCATGTTTAATATCTCTACTATTCTTGGAGGATTTCTTTTCGGAATCGGAATGATATTTGCTGGAGGTTGTGCATCAGGTACACTTAGTGATTTAGGGGAAGGAGAAATTCGTTCTGCCATAGCTCTACCATTTTTCGTTTTATTTACTATACCAGGTCACGCTTTAAGAGATTCAATTGCACAGTCATCCATAGGTAAAATAGGAGCACAAGTATATTTACCAGATGTATTTGGATTTATAGGGGCTATTATTATATCTTTTGCAATATTGTTAGTTTTATATGTAATAACTAGAAAATATGAAGATTTTAGAAAAAAAGAAGGTTTTTATGAAGAGACAGTTTTTGAACCAAATGAAATGCCACTACCAGAGGATGAAGACTTTAAATTCTTTAGTTACAAAACATATCATAAGTTTTTCATTGAAAGATGGAGTTTTCTTAAAGGTGGAATGTTATTATCAATTGGATTTATATTTGTATTAAATACAACAGGGAAAAACTGGGGAGTAACCTCTGCCTTTACAAAGCTAGGAGTTAAGATTGTGAATCTATTTGGCATAGAAATTACATCACCAGCCTTTGCAAGTATTGTTAAAGATGTTAATACTGGTTTAATATATGATGGTGGCACACTTAGAAACGTAGGAATTGTCATTGGAGCAGCTTTATGTATGCTTTTAGCAGGTAAGTTTAGTTTTAACCTTAACTTTAGATTTAAAGATGCTGTATACTATGCTGTTGGTGGAGCTCTTATGGGATTTGGATCAAGACTAGCAGGTGGATGTAATCTTGGTGCTCTATATTCTGCAATTAGCAGCTTTTCATTGTCTGGCTGGGGATTCATGGTTGCTCTTTGTTTAGGTGGAATAGTAGGACTTAAATTATTTGCAGGAAAAGTTAATATAATACCACCAAGTAGGTACAAAGGAAAAGCAAAAGCTTAATAGTTTTATGCAAACGTTTTATTATAAATTTAATACAGATAGACAACCTAATTTTTTATTAAATTCACATATTGGATTTCTATTTCTGTTATATAAGAAAACAAAACCATAAAGGAGGAAAAGATTATGAGTAAAAGAATTTTAATCGTTGGTGGAGTAGCAGGGGGAGCTTCTACTGCTGCTAGAGCAAGGAGAATTGATGAGTTTGCTGAAATAATCATGTTTGAAAGAGGACCTCATGTATCATTTTCAAACTGCTGTTTACCAAATCACTTAAGTGGCATGATAGAAAACAGTGATGATCTTGTACTTATGTCTCCAGAACAATTTAAAAATCAATACAATATTGAAGCAAGAGTAAATAGCGAAGTTATTAAGATTAACAGAGATAAAAAAACTATTACAGTTAAAGACTTACAATCAAATAAAGAGTACGAGGAAGCATATGATAAGTTAGTATTATCTCCTGGTGCTAATCCTATAGTCCCTAAAATTGATGGCTACAATAAATCACATGTATTTACAGTAAGAAATGTTATTGATATTGACAAATTAAACAGATATGTAAGAAGTGGCAAGGTAAAGGATATAGCAGTAATTGGCGGAGGATTTATTGGTGTAGAAGTAGCAGAAAACTTACAGTTATCAGATTTAGATATTAATGTAACCTTAGTAGAAGCAGCAGATCAAATAATGGCTCCATTTGATTATGATATGGTTCAATTACTTCATAAAGAAATGATGGAAAAGGGGGTTAATTTAATTGTAGGAGATGCAATAGCAAAGGTTGAAGATGAACATATAGAACTTGCTTCAGGTAAAACAGTACCGGCACAAGCAGTAGTTATGGCAATAGGAGTAAGACCAGAGACTACATTGGCAAAAGAAGCAGGACTTGAAATAGGAGAAACTGGTGGAATAAAAGTAGATCATAATTATTTGACAAATGACAAAGACATTTATGCAGTAGGAGATGCTATTGAAGTATATAATAAGCTAACTCACTCTAAAACAAGACTTGCACTTGCAGGACCAGCTCAAAGGCAAGCGAGAGCTGCTGCAGATCATATATATGGAATTCCACACAGAAATACTGGTGTTATTGGCTCTTCATGTGTGAAAATATTTGACATGAATGCAGCATCCACTGGATTAACAGAGAAAGCTGCACAAAAAGCTGGAATTCAATATGATTTTGTTTACATTATCCCAGGAGATATTGTAGGATTAATGCCTGAAAATAGTCAATTCCACTTTAAACTAATATATGAAGTTCCAACAGGCAAAATATTAGGAGCTCAAGCTATAGGAAAGGGTAATGCTTCTAAGAGAGTAGATGTTATTGCAGCTATGATTATGATGGGCGGAACATTAGAAGACTTAAAAGAACTAGAATTATGCTATGCCCCAGCATTTAGTACTGCAAAGGACCCAATAAACCATGCTTCTTTAGTAGCATTAAACATATTAAATGGAAGATTTAGACAAGTTCCAGTTACAAAGGTAAGAGAGTTAGTAGAGAGCAATGCTTATATTATAGACGTAAGAGAAGTAGATGAATATGAAGAAGGTCATTTAATTAATGCAATTAATATCCCATTAAGTGAGATTAGAAATAGAATTTCAGAAATACCAAAGGATGTACCAGTGTATCTACATTGTCGTTCAAGCCAAAGAAGTTATAATGCTATTATGGCATTACAGAATATGGGATATGACAATCTATATAATATTTCAGGATCTTTCCTAGGTATTTGCTGCTATGAGTATTTTAATGACCAAGTATCAGGAAGAGATAAAATAGTAACTGAATATAACTTTAATTAGATTATTTCTATATAAGGTAGATTAGTTTAACAGCTAATAAAAACCTTGTAGGCAAAAGACTTACAAGGTTTTTATTTACACACAAAGGAATATCTTTTTTTCATAATACAAAATGAGAAAAAGAGGAGGAGAAAAGGAAATGAAAGAAAAAAACAGGAAAGTGAAAAGCTCAAAAAAATTAACTATTGCAACTTGGATAGTAATATTAGGGATTTGGTATTTTGTAACTAAACTTAATATGGTACAGTCAGTATTAGTGCCATCACCATATGAGGTATGGAATAGTTTTTTGAATATACTAAAAGATGGCTATAATGGGACTTCTTTAATGATGCATTTAGGTATTAGTTTCAAAAGACTGTTCGTTGCTTCATTCTTTGCTGTATTAACTGCAATACCTCTTGGATTGTTAAGCGGGTATTTTGAAAAAATTAGGGCAGTTGTGGATTCAGTAATTCAGTTTTATCGTCCTCTTCCGCCACTTGCTTATTATACCTTGCTTATACTATGGTTTGGGATAGATGAAACATCTAAAGTTACGTTATTATATTTAGCTGCTTTTGCTCCCATATATATTGCATGTGTTTCAGCAGTTACTAAAATTAATCAAGACTATATACTAAGTGCCGAATCGCTAGGAGCAAGCCACCGAAATATTTTCTTTCATATAGTATTACCTGCTAGTATGCCTGAAATATTTACTGGGCTTAGAACCGCAGTAGGAGTAGCTTATACTACTCTAGTAGCTTCAGAAATGGTAGCAGCCACTTCTGGAATAGGCTGGATGGTTATTGATGCATCTAGGTATTTAAAAAGCAATGTAATGTTTGTAGGTATTATAATCATGGGTATTACAGGCATTTTAATAGATGCAGGCTTAAAATTTTTAGAAAAAAAGCTTGTGTATTGGAAAGGTTATGTTTAATTATTAAGAAAAGAGAGGTAGTGAAAAATGAGAAAATCCATGAAGGCTTTAGCTTTAATTATGTTGTCAGGTGTTTTAGTTCTTTCATTGATAGGCTGCGGCAACAATTTAAATGTTTCTGGTCAAGCAAAGGGGCCAAACACATCTTTACCAAAGCAAATAAACTTTGGAATTTTAAGAGTTCCAAATGATGAAACTATAGCGATTTCACAAAAGATATTTGATAAGTATTTTACGGAAAAAGGTATCAAGTGCAACTTCATTGTTTTTGATTCAGGAGTAGAAGCTAACAAGGCATTTGCATCAGGAAGCATTGATTTTGCTTCTATGGGACATACCAATGCAGTAGTAGCTTTAGCTACTGGTTTAGATGTAGAGTTAATATGGATTCATGAAGTTCTTGGAGAAATAGAAGCTTTAGCAGTAAAGAAAAGTTCCAACATTAATAGCATAGAGGATCTTGCAGGTAAGAAAATAGCTACTCCTTTTGCATCTACATCTCATTATAGTTTATTAAATGCACTTAAAAATGCAGGAATTGAAGATCAGGTAGAACTTTTAGATATGCAGACAGTAGATATTGTTGCAGCATGGGAAAGAGGAGATATTGAAGCAGCATATACTTGGCAGCCTTCACTAGGGAAAATATTGAAAGATGGCAAGGTAATCATAAATAGCGAAGAAATGGCAAACCAAGGTTATGTAACAGCAAACACAAAATTAGTTAGAAAAAAATTTGCTGAACAGTATCCTGATTTAGTTGCTTCTTTCATTGCTTGCTTAGCTGAAGGCTCAAAGATATACAGAGAAAATCCAAATGAAGGAGCTAGTTTTGTAGCAAAAGAGCTTCAAATTGAAACACAAGATGCCTTAGAACAGATGCAAGGTGCTATATGGCTATCACCTGAAGAGCTAATAAAAGAACAATATTTAGGCAATTCAAATTCCACTGGTAACTTTGCAATGATTATGAAAGATACAGCAGATTTTCTAGCACAACAAGGTTTTTTAAATAAAGTGCCAATACAAGAAGAGTTTAATAACTTTATTAATCCTAGCTATATAGAAGAGGCTATAAAGATATTAAAATAATTTAAATAGACGAATATTTTAAACAAACTATATCATATTTGCCATGGAGGTGATATAAATGGGGAAAGACGAAAAAAGAGAAGTAATTATTGACGTTCAAAATGTAAGCCTAACTTATGAAACTAATACAAAGCCAATAACGGCTCTAGAAGATATAAATTTACAGATAAAAAAGGGAGAATTTCTGTGTGTATTAGGTCCTTCTGGATGTGGTAAAAGTACATTGCTTAAAATTATTGCTGGATATATAATACCTACAACAGGTTCATGTCTCATGCAAGGAGAACCTATTAAAGGGCCTGATTGGCACAGAGGTGTGGTCTTTCAATCACCCACCTTATATCCATGGATGAGTGTGAGAAAAAATATTGAATATGGTCCTAGAGTGAGGAGCCTACCACAAGATGAAATTAAACGAATAGGACAACATTATTTAGAACAAGTAGGGTTAATAGAGTTTGGAGATAAGGCAACATTTGAGCTTTCTGGTGGTATGAAACAGAGAGTAGCCTTAGCTAGGGCGCTGGCAAATGAACCTGAAGTCATACTTATGGATGAACCCTTTGGAGCATTAGATGCACTTACAAGAGTTAACATGCAGACTTTAATTCGAAATATTTGGAAGGACACTAAAAGTACAATATTTATGATTACACACGATATAGATGAAGCATTATCTCTTGGAACAAAAGTAGTAGTTATGTCTAAAACTCCTGGCAAAATATTAAAGGAGTTTAGCCTTGATTTTACCTATACAGCTATGACTAATAAAAATGGTCGTGTAAAAGTTGGAGAGGAATATATAAAAATCAAAGAGGAAATAGTAGACATAATTAGCCAATGACAATAGATATAATTACTCTTAAGAAATATAGAAAAAGAATTCAAAATAAGTAATCATTTATTTTGGATTCTTTTTATCATATTTAAAATTATTTATTTATAATGACTAATTAAAATATCATAAAAAATATCTAATTATTAGTTTACTGCCTATAATAGCTCCTATAAAAATGAAAAGACCAAAAACCCATCCAGCTAAAGAAAGAGAAGCTATACCACTGTAGAGAGCACCTATATTGCATCCAGAAGCCAATCTAGAACCATATCCCATTAATAGCCCACCTATACAAGCACCAATTATTTGCTTTTTAGATTTAATTTTTCTAAACTTAAACTGAGACGCCATTAAGGCAGAAAGTAGTGCACCTACTATAATGCCTATATTCCTAATAGATTTAGGGTCTTTTAAAAACCCCTCTTGCAAAGTTAATAGAGAGCTTTCCGAGCTGAAATAAAACCAAGAAGATACATTTCCACCAAGGGCCTCATATATCCATGCTCCCCAGTTTGTTAATGTAGAAGAAATTCTCCATGCTTCTCCTGTTACAGCTAAAGTAACAATTTGAAACAAGGACAGAAGAATTGCACCAGTAACATAAGTCCAAGAATTTTTAAACCATTTAAGGTAAAATTTATTATCATTTAGATTCAATTTTATCCCCCCAAATCACACATTAATAGTCATGATTATTTTTAGATTCCCATTTATCAGCTAAAATATAGAGTAAAGCAATAAATAATAATTGTACTAATAAAGCACCGGACCAACCTAAAACATCTGGGAGAAATATTGCCTTAGCTTTCGAAATAAAGGCTTTATCCCACCAGCCATAATCATGTGCTCCCCATAAAGAGCCTATAATAAAGAAAATAAGTGTTAGTATCTGCATTTGAAAGCCTTCTCCAGCTCTCATAAGAACACCTGAAGCACAGCCGCCTGCTAAAACCATTCCTATGCCAAATAAAACACCACCAACTATGGTAGCAAAGCTTATTGGAGCAATAGAGCCTTGTCCAGGAATTGCGTGGTTATTAATATATGCTCCATACTTAATTGCAGTAAAGCCAATAGTTGTTATGGCAAAGGCTATTAGCATTGCTTTAGTTAATGATGTGCCATTAATTAAATAGGGATCTCTTATGGCTGCAGCAAAGCAAAATTTTGATCTCTGAAGTATAAAACCAAAGGCTATACCAGTTAACCAAAAGAAACTGTGGATATCTGATATTGATTGTAAAAATATATCTATAGCTATAATTAAGGCAATAACTAATAGACCAATAGGGATTTGATTTTTTAGATTGTTGCTATTCATAGCATACACCTCGAATTCATTGAGTTATTTCTCATACAGTAAATTTTCGTCACAGGCTAATCGAATTTTATTATTATACCATAAATGCATATTCGACTTATTTAGTGATACAGAAAATACTAAATTACATTTAAATTTGTGATTATTGCTGCTATTTAATTATTTATAATATATAATGTAAATAGTGATATTTATTTACATGAGGAGCTGAGTAGAGAATGAATATAGAGTACCTAGATTACTTTTATAAAGTTGCTACAATGGGTAGTATTTCAAAGGTAGCTAAAAGTGCCCATATATCTCAGTCAGCACTAAGCCAGCAGATTTCAAAACTTGAAGAAGTTTTGGGTTATAAATTATTAGATAGAAGTAATAAAGGTGTTGAACTAACTGACAAAGGACTTATTGTTTTTAAATATGCTGACAATATAGTAAGAACATATGAAGCTATGATAGAGCAGTTACATTTAGATAATGAAAATGCACGAAATATAAAGATTGAGGCATGTTGGTCAATTGCTACCTATTCCTTACCATGTGTTATGTATAAAATTAAAAACAAATTCCCAAATCATAGTTATGAATTAAATCCAAATGAATCAGACTTAATTGAAGAAAATGTTATGAACAATATATGTGATATTGGAGTTATATATAGTAAACCTAAAAACCAGAATCTTTCCTATTATAAAATAGGTATGGATAAAATTGTTCTTGTTTCTTCATCAAATTATAATATATCTGATGAAATTGATTTTAAGGATTTAATTAAATATCCACTTGTATTATTAAATGATAAAATGCATGTTATGGATCCTATAACAAGCAAAATGAAAGAACTAGGATTAATGATAGATAATCTAAAAATTCTATACAATAGCGATTCAGCAGAGTCAGTAAAACTATCTGTACTAAATGAATTTGGTATAGGCTTTTTACCTTACACATCTATAAAAAAAGAATTATACAATAAACAGCTAATGTTAATAAATATTGCAGATTTTTCAATAGAATATGATATGTATTTAATACATGACAAGAAAACAAGAGAAAATAAAGTACTCTACGAATTTGTAGAATATTTTAAGAGTATAGCACAAAAAAATTTATGCTAAGGCTTTACTATGAAAATCTCCCAAACACCATTTATGACTTCTTTATAGGAAATATCATATTTCTTAAAGTTACTCATTACAGACTCAAGGACACAGCTGTGATCTGTCACAACTTTAACCGTATCACCTGAACTCAATGATTTGAGTTCTTTTCGTGTTTTTAAAATTGGAATAGGGCACATATCACCTAGACAATCTATGGTTTTCACAAGACTCACTTCCTTGAAGATTATATATTTAACTGCATTAATTATATCATAAAATGGCATTTATAGTTATAATGAAAAGAAAGTAAAAAAAAGACACCTAGATATGAGACTTCTGAAAAATTCTTGAATTTTGCCTGTTATTCAGTGGTCTCCTAGATATCTTTTTTTTATTACTAAATTGCTATTATCTATATATAATCCACATTTAAATTGAATGCTAAAGCCTTTTGTCCTAATAGCGCCTTATCCTTAGACTTTCCTATATAGTCATCTCCAAACATTGTATATAATTCACCTGAAATAGTAAGCTCAGGAAGCCTTCCTAGAAGCTTTTCGCCATCAGTTAAAAATCCTAGCTGAACAGGCGTACCAAATACTCCTTCTGCTGTAAAGTCACCACCAGAAGCTAGGAGAACTACAATAGCCAGTTGCCCATTTAATAGCTCCTTTAAGGTTTTATTGCTAGATGCTACCTTAAGATTTCTAGCTCCTAAGGATGGAACCTTATCATAATCTGCGGAAGCACTGCCAGTTAAAGGCAGGTTAAATTGAGCTGCAGTCTTCTTATCCGTATATGGAGTTATTATCTTTCCATTTTCGATTAAAGTATATCTATCCTCATTTACAACACCCTCAGCATCAAAGAATTCAAACTCTGTAATATCTTCTCTTTCTGTACTCTGGTATAGTGTAAAGCTGTCGCTAAATTTCTTTTCACCTAAAAAGTCTTTAAATAGAGAAGCGCCTGTACCTATCTTGTATCCGTTCATTTCCTCTAAAATTTTCTTAAGGGGTAGTCGTTCATCATTCTCTAAAAATACCACGGGCTGTTTACCCTGAACAGGAAGCTTAACCTTATTATTGTAAGCTGTTAAAGTTTCTCTTACATTATTTAAGATTTCATTTCTACTATACTCTCTATCTAAAAAGCTTGCAAATGCATCAAAGACGTTTACAGAAGCTTTTTCTTTTATTATAAGTGCTGCTATAACAGCTCTATCTACATGAGTTAGATTGAGTCCTTTATTATTTATTAGTTTAGTTTCAAATTCTTGAATATAGATATTATTTGAAAAAATAAAGTCAGGAAACTCTTCTCTCAATATTTTAAGCAGCTCTTCTACTTCACTTACAAAATCTTCATCAGAAAGAGTTTCTTTTCTATAATCAACTTCTTTTACAAGGCTTGATGAAGGCTCGTAAGGATAAGGTATTTGAAGCTTTAAATTTTCTATTGCTCTTTTTTCAAGCTCAGCCTCATCTGCTTTTCCTACAGCCCCTGCAATACCTATAAAGCCATTTTCATATATTCTGAATCCTGTTTTTGTAATATCCTTTTTTCTGACGGATTTTATTTCTGTTTGAGATATGTTTATGCTTATTTCTTTAAAAGTCTTAATATATTTTTCCTTTACCATTCCTACACCTCCTATTGTACTGTAATATTATTTACTCTTATATAAGGACCACCCATGCCTACAGGAAGAGGCCATTGCTCAAACTTTCCACAGCCTCCTAAAGAGAAGGAAAGAAGCTCCATTTCCTTAGAGATACCATCTATCTCATGAAGAGTTTCCATTACATTACCACTAATAACTGCTATATTAACAGGCTCTGCAATTTTACCATTTCTAATCATATAGGAAATACTAGGTGCTATAGTAAAAGTAGACATACCGGAGCCGTGGTTTATCTCTTCTACTAATATGCCTTCTTTCACCTCTGAAATAAGCTCTTCTTTAGTTTTATCTCCAGCCTCAATATATGTAGAAGTCATTCTCACAATAGGCTCAAATTCAAAATTCAAAGCTCTAGCATTACCCGTAGGATTTTCTTTAAGGGACTCTGCAGTTACACTGCTATGAAGTCTACCAGAAAGGATTCCGTCTTTAATTAAATAGGTTTTATTAGCTTTAGTTCCTTCATCGTCAAATGGTACAAATCCGCTTCCAGGAATATCTCCTCTATCAACTATAGATAAATTATCTACACCTACTTTTTTGCCAATAGTCCATTCTCTCATCATGGTTTCGTCGCCAACCATGAAATCTGCCTCGCTTTTATGTCCAAAGCTTTCATGAGTAAATACTCCTGTTGCAATAGGTGAGAATATTACAGTATATTTCCCAGGCTTTATAGGCTGAGCATGGGTAACATATTCAATATCTCTAGCTATGTTTTTTTCTAGCTTATCATGTAGAGATTTAATTTCATTAAAATCCGTAACAGTTTTATCGTACCCACTGTCTAGGGTTTTACCGTTTACATTCAAGGAATATCTAAATACTACTGCACAAGTCTGATAGTCAAACTTTAAATCTGCTCCCTTACTTGAATAAAATTCCTTAGTAGTTTTGCGGTCAATGTAAATAGCTCTCCACATTTTTATTTCATCTTTATTTTCTATAATTGGGAAGTATGATTTTAGAAGATGGAGTTTTTCTTCTTGACTTACATTCAATATGTCATTTTCCTTAAACTTAAAAAAATCTCCCTTATTAACTTGAAATTTTTCAACTACATGATTTTCCATGATTCTTTCATTTTCTTTAGCCATAAGAGCGAGCGTATTTATTTCTTCCTGTATATTGTCTATATCCGTTGTTGAGCTATAGTACCATCTTTTACCGTCGAAAACTCTTATGAAGCCACCCTTATGGTTTCTCTTTAAATTTTGTCTTAGTTCTCCATTTTGATAGGTAATTTCGCTTACAGAAGCATCCTCTAACCTCACATCTGTATAAAGATTTTTTGGAAAAATATACATCTAATCCCTCCTTAAATACTTTTATTATTAAATGTAGATAAGTATTATCCATAGTGTATGTATGTTTGCTACTATTTTAAATGTAAAACTATTTAGAATTGTTGGATAATGCATTCTTGATTACATATTACTATCAAATATTAATAATGTCAAACTGTATTTTTATAAAATTAATATTTAAAATAAAAATATTAATAAAATTTATTGATAAATTTTAAAGTTCATAAAAATGAAAATTATTCTTAGAAAAATTAAATCAATAAAAAATACCGAACATATGTTCACAAAATTGATGTTTCATGGTAAAATATAGATAGGAAATGAACATGTGGAGTGATACTATGGAAATCCTAAATAAACTTAAAATATTATCAGATGCAGCTAAATATGATGTGTCTTGTTCATCTAGTGGAAGCAATAGAAGTGGAAGAAAGGGAGATATAGGAAGCACTAGTCAAAGCGGCATATGTCATAGCTGGGCAGATGATGGGAGATGCATATCCTTGCTTAAGATTCTTTTTACTAATTATTGCATATATGATTGTGTATATTGTGTGAATAGGGCTTCAAACCATATACCTAGAGCAGCATTTACACCTGATGAAGTAGCAGATTTAACTATCAATTTTTATAAGAGAAATTACATAGAAGGACTTTTTTTAAGCTCTGCAGTATATAAAAACCCTAATTATACAATGGAGCTTTTGACAGACACAGTTAAAAAGCTTAGAGAGGTACATAGGTTTAATGGATACATTCATTTAAAGGCCATACCTGGTGCAGACAAGACTTTGATAGAAAAGGCAGGCATGTATGCAGACCGAATGAGTGTAAATATTGAGCTGCCATCAGATCAAGGACTTAAGCTACTTGCACCACAAAAGAACAAGGAAGCCATTATAAGGCCTATGAATTATATAAACTCAAGAATACATCAATCTATAGAAGAAAAACAAAAGTTTAGACATTCTCAAAGCTTTGTACCTGCTGGGCAAACTACCCAGCTTATAGTGGGAGCTACTAAGGATAGTGATTTAAAGATACTTAGGCTTTCGGAAGCCTTATATAAAGGCTTTAATCTTAAAAGAGTATATTATTCTGCCTTTGTGCCTGTATCTACACATCCAAACCTTCCGCCACTATCTTCTCCACCCTTAGTCAGAGAAAACAGGCTTTATCAGGCAGATTGGCTGCTTAGATTTTATGGGTATAATGCTGCCGAAATACTTAATGATGAAAAGCCAGATTTTGATCTTGACCTTGATCCTAAATGTGACTATGCCTTGAGAAACATAGACATGTTTCCTGTAGAAGTAAATAAGGCAGATTATTATTTGCTTTTAAGGGTTCCTGGCATAGGGGTAAAATCTGCTAGGAGAATAATCTCTGCTAGAAAGTTTGGTAAATTAGACTTTGAACATTTAAAAAAGCTGGGGGTGGTAATAAAGAGAGCTAGATATTTTATAACCTGTGACGGTAAGCATTATGGTATAAAAAGCATGGATGCTTCTGCCATAAGAAATAGCCTAGTCCTCAATGTGGATAAGAAGTATGCTATAGAGTCAGGAGAGCAGATTTCTATATTTTCCCTATATCCACAGTTGCTACCTGCTAACGAAGTTATATCAACTATAACAGGGGAGTTTTAACATGCTACAGTATATTTACGATGGAAGCTTTGATGGACTACTAACAGCCATATATGAAGCTTATTACAGAAGAGAAATACCAGATGATATTTTGTCAGAGGATAATCCTCAGCAAAATCTTTTTATAAAAAAAGTACATATAGAAACAGATCTGGAAAAGGCTAAAAGAGTTTATAATTCAATAAAAGCTAAGATATCGGATTTTGCTTTGCAAAACTGCTTTTATGTTTTTCTTTCTGAAGATGAATACAGGGGAACTGTAATATATAATTATTTAAGGCTTGGGTGGAAAATAGGAAAAGATATAGACTTAAATTTATCGAATGATGCAGTGCTTTTAGTAAATAATATCTCCCAAAAGGTAAGAAAGGAAGTTCATCGAATGCTTGGACTTATTAGATTTAGCCAGCTGAGCAATGGAGTATATTATTCCCAGATAGAACCAGATAATAATATAATAGGCCTTATAGCACCTCACTTTGAGGATAGAATGCCAGATGAATATTGGATTGTTCATGATGTTAAGCGAGAATTAGCTGTTATGTATAATAAAAAAGAATGGGTAGTTAGGGATTTAAATGTCCTAGAAGAGATTAGCTTTATAGACGAAGAGGAGGAATACCAAAGACTTTGGAAAGAATATTTTAATAGTATCGCCATTGAAAATAAAATAAACCCAAGGCTTCAAAAACAACACATGCCAGTAAGGTATTGGAAGCACTTAGTTGAAAAACAAAAGGACTGCTAGTAAAAGCAGTCTTTTTATGTATACATATGTATGTTTAATATATTATAATTATAGATAAAAGATTTGTGATTAAGTATTACTTACCATATTATAAGAATATTAAACAAAATGATAAGGGGAAATATAATGAACGAAATAATACTCTATACAATATTCGCATTTGCTGCAATAGGAGCTATAGATAAGCTACTAGGGAACAAATATGGATTGGGAGAAAAATTTAATGAAGGTTTTATGGCAATGGGAAGCCTAAGCCTTACTATTATCGGGATATATGCCTTAGCTCCAGTACTATCTACTGAGCTTTCAAAAATAGTAACTCCTATATTTGCAGCCATAGGTGCAGATCCATCTGTATTTCCTGCGTCTATACTTGCCTGTGATATGGGTGGTTATATGTCAGCAGCCAATATGGCGCAGTCAAAGGAAATGGGACTGTTTTCAGGACTGATACTAGCCTCTATGCTAGGGGCTACAGTAGTATTTACCCTCCCCATAGGAGCAGGCATTATTGAAAAGCAGGATCAATACTATTTTACTAAAGGCATATTATCTGGTATGGTAACTATACCTATAGGTAGCTTTGTAGGTGGAATACTGTTAGGTGTTCCTATATATATTCTTTTGATTAATATGATTCCGATTATTTTAATGGGGCTAATCTTTATTATTGGCTTGATTAAATTTCAGAATAAATTAGTAAAGGGATTTGGTTATTTTAGTAGACTAATAATGATAATAGGCGCCCTTGGACTTATTGTAAGTATATTTGAAAGAATATCTGGCATTACTCTTATACAAGGAATGGAACCCTTTGATGAAGGACTTAAAATAGTAGGCAGTATAGTTATAGTATTGTGCGGAGCTTATCCCATGATGCATATAATCACAAAAATATTTAAAGCACCATTATTAAAGCTTGGAGAGAAAATAGGTGTTGGAGAAAATGCAGTAGTGGGAATACTGATAACCTTAGCTAACAGTATCCCAGCATTTATGATGATGAAAAATATGGACAACAGAGGAAAGGTCCTATGCTCTGCATTTGCAGTCAGTGGTGCTTATACCTTTGGTGGTCAGCTAGGCTTTGTAGCTAGTATAGAAAAAACAGCCATAGTTCCATTTGTTGTATCTAAGATAGTAGCCGGAATTAGTGCAATTATACTAGGCTTAATTCTTACTAGAAATATTAAAGAAGACCATAGGCTTACTATTGAGGAATGTAACTAAGAGAATTATAAAAATATACAGAAGCTAAAGCACATGAACATATTAAGACAACTTGTGCAATTAGGGGGGACGATATGAGTAAAACAATACTATATATAATATATGGATTTGCTGTACTAGGTTGCATAGATAAAATTATAGGGAATAAATATGGCTTAGGGGAAAAGTTTAACGAAGGATTTTTAGCCATGGGTAACTTGGCTATACCTGTAATTGGGATATATGCACTTACGCCTGTAATAGCCCATCAATTATCAAAAATAATAACTCCACTGTTTGAATATATAGGAGCAGATCCATCTATATTTCCTGCGTCAATTCTCCCCTGCAACATGGGTGGATATACTGCTGCGATGAACATGGCACAAAGTAATGAAATAGGAGTGTTTTCAGGATTTATTTTAGCCTCTATGCTAGGAGCTACCATAGGATTTACAATACCTACAGGTGCAGGAATTTTAGAAAAAGAAGATCAAATGCTATTTACTAAAGGAATATTAGCAGGTATGATAACTATACCCTTAGGCTGTTTAGTTGGTGGTTTATTATTAGGCTTATCTATACCAGTTCTCCTTATAAATATTATTCCGGTTATATTTATTTCAATTGCTTTTACAATAGGCTTAGTAAAATGGCCTAATCAGTTATTAAATGGCTTTAATCGCTTTAGCAAGGCAACAACTATAATAAGCACATTGGGGATTACCATAAGTATATTTGAAAAGATATCAGGACTTACATTAATCCCTGGGATGAGCCCTTTTGATGAAGGATTAAAAATTGTAGGAACTATAACTATAATTCTTTGCGGGGCATATCCTATGATTCATGTGATCACAAAAGTATTTAAGACCTCTCTTTTGAAGTTTGGGAATATGTTAGGCATTGGAGAAACTGCTGTTTTAGGCATGTTAATTTCCTTATCAAGTAATGTTCCTTCCATGATTATGATGAAGGATATGGACGAAAGGGGGAAGGTGCTGCTGTCAGCATTTCTAGTAAGTGGAGCCTTTACCCTTGGTGGACAGCTAGGCTTTGTAGCCAGTATAGATAAAACTGCAATAACACCATTCATACTATCGAAGCTAGCCGCAGGAGTTAGTGCAATTGCAGTAGGTATGGTTCTAACTAGGAATATGAGTAGCTATGGAGAACCTATTAATGCAGAATTAAGTTAATGTAAGCTTAAACATATAATGAAAGGAAGGGTGGATTATGCAAGTAAATGAAAAGCTTAAAGAGATTCGAAATTTAATGAAGGAAAAAGGAATGGATGCTTATGTAGTGCCAAGCTTTGATGCACATCAAAGCGAATATGTACCAGAGCATTGGAAATCAAGGGCGTGGATTTCAGGTTTTACAGGCTCAGCAGGAACAGTAGTAGTTACATTAAATGAATCAGGATTGTGGACTGACGGAAGATATTTTATACAAGCAGAAAAAGAGCTTCAAGGTACAGAGATAAAGCTTTTTAAAATGAGACAGCCTGGAGTACCTACCTATTCAGAGTGGCTAAGAGACACTCTTAAGCAAGATGCCTGTGTAGGCTTTGACGGCAAAGTGTTCTCCTGTAATCAATCAAAAGAATTAGAAGAAAAGTTAAAAGAAAAAAACATAAGCATAAATGATAAATATGATTTGATAGATTTAATATGGGAGGACAGACCAACACTTCCTTTAGAGAAGGTGTATATTCATGATGTAAAGTATTCAGGCAAATCTACTAAAGAAAAGCTAAACATAGTTAGAGCGGAAATGAAGAAAAAAGGGGCTCAATATTATATAATAAGCAGCTTAGATGATATAGCTTGGCTATATAACATAAGAGGAAATGATGTAAGCAATAACCCTGTAACCATATCCTATGCCTTAGTTTCAATAGATAGTGCTATGCTTTTCATAGATTCAAGAAAGATAACTGATGAAGTGAAATCCACCCTAGAGGACAATGGAGTTGAAGTTAGAGGATATGAAGAAATTGAAAATATATTAAAAGGTATTGAAAAGAATTTAAGTATTTACTACGACCCAAACAAGGTAAGCAGGTGGCTTTACGGATGTATGCCTGAAAACACAAAGAAAATAGAAGGAAAGGATATTTCCATGCTTCTTAAAGCCATAAAAAATGAAGTGGAAATTGAAAATCTTAAAAAATGTCATATAAAAGATAATGTGGCTATGGTGAAATTCCTTTATTGGCTGCATAATACAATAGGTAGAGAAGAAATAACAGAGGTGTCTGCAGCTGAAAAGCTTGAGGATTTTAGAAGAGCTCAGGAAGGCTTTATAGATACTAGCTTTGATACTATAGCCGCATATAGGGACCATGCAGCCATGATGCACTATAGGGCTACAGAGAAAAACCAATATACACTAAGTCCAGAGGGCATGTTTCTTGTAGATTCTGGAGGACAGTATCTTGACGGTACTACTGATATTACAAGAACTATAGTATTAGGGAAAATAACAGAGGAAGAAAGAAAAGACTTTACTTTAGTTCTTAAAGGGCATATTGCATTATGTAGAGCTAAGTTTTTACATGGAGTAACAGGAACAAATTTAGATGTATTAGCTAGACTTCCACTATGGGAGCAAGGCATAGACTACAAATGTGGTACAGGACATGGGGTTGGTTTTCTGCTTAGTGTTCACGAAGCACCACAAAGATTTGGGGTCGAATACAATGATGCAATCCTTGAAAGTGGAATGGTAATAACTAATGAACCAGGAGTATACAAAGAAGGAAAGCATGGAATAAGAACAGAAAACACATTATTAGTAGTTGAGGATAGATCAACAGATTCAGGACAGTTTATGAAGTTTGAAGTCCTATCCTATTGTCCAATAGATTTAGATGGAGTTGACTTTAGTATGCTAACTAATGAAGAGAAGGATTGGTTAAACAACTATCATAAAGATGTATATGCAAAGCTATCCCCATATCTAACTGATGAGGAAAAACAATGGCTCAAGGAAAATACTAAGGTAATACAGTAAATTGATAAATTTCTAAGAAGATATAATGCATAAATATTATAGGGCAAAATGCCCTATAATATTTTTTGTTTTTGCGAACATTAGTATATAATAATACTGTAATATTATTTTTGAAATCATAGGAGGAAATCATAGTGAAGAAAAACGATGTATTAGAATTGTATATAGATGAAGTATTATTCCCCAACAAGGGAATTGGTAGAATTGGAGACAATAAGATTATAGTTAAGGACGCTATAAAAGGTCAAAAAGTAAAAATAAGAATATCAAAAAAAAGAAAAGATAAAATAGAAGGAAAAATATTAGAAGTACTCCAAAGAGCACCTATAGAACAAGAGCCTTTTTGTAAGCATTTCGGCATATGTGGAGGCTGTTCTCATCAAACCTTACCCTATAAGGAGCAGTTAAACATGAAAAGTAGCCAAGTGCTTAAACTTTTAAGGGATGCAGGCATAAATGATTTTGAGTATCTAGGTATAGAAGGAAGTCCATCAGAGTATGAGTATAGAAACAAAATGGAGTTTACATTTGGAGACCTAGAGAAGGGTGGAGAGCTAAGCTTAGGAATGCACCGCAAAGGGAGATTCTATGAAATAGTTACAGTAGATGGATGCCAAATAGTAGATGAAGATTTTGTTAAGGTGCTTACTACCATATTAAATTATTTTAAAGGGAAAAATGTAAAGTTTTATAATAAAAGAAGTCATGAAGGTGTTCTAAGACATTTAGTAGTAAGAAAAGCCATAAAAACTGGGGAGCTCCTAGTAAATTTAGTGACCTCATCTCAGCAGGAGCTAAACCTAAATGAGCTTATTGAAATACTTAAAGAGACTAACTATAAAGGAAAACTAGTAGGTTTTTTACATACTATAAATGATGGACTTTCAGATACGGTGCAAAGTGACGAAACTAAAACACTATACGGAAGGGATTATATAATTGAAGAAATTCTTGGACTTAAATTCAAAATCTCAGCATTTTCATTTTTCCAAACAAATACATTAGGAGCAGAAAAGCTATACTCCATAGTCAGAGACTTTGCAGGAGATAAAAAGAATAAGCTAATATATGACCTATACTGTGGCACAGGTACTATAGCTCAAATCATGGCAACAGTTGCAAATAAGGTAATAGGCATAGAAATAGTAGACGAAGCAGTAGAAGCAGCCAAGGAAAATGCAAGACTGAATAATCTTGATAATTGTATGTTCATAGCAGGGGATGTAATGGAAAAGGTATCTGAGCTTAAAGAAAAGCCTGATTTAATAATCTTAGATCCACCAAGAGACGGCATCCATCCAAAGGCAATACACAAAATATTAGATTTTGAACCAGAGGAATTCATATACGTTTCCTGCAAGCCAACCTCACTAGCAAGAGACCTACCAATCTTCGTAGAAAGAGGCTACAAGGTAACAAAGGTTAAGTGTATGGATATGTTTCCGCATACGGGACACGTTGAAGTGGTTGTGAAGATTGTAAAATTATAGGACCTAGTTATATCAAAGAGTTGGATGATTTTAAGGCATTGAATGTACAGATGATATTCAATGCTTTTCTGTTCATGGGAACATGCCCATTAAAAATAGTATCAATATTAATTTTAAAATTAGTTTTTAGATAGTATCAAAATATAAAGATTTAAAAAAAAGATTACAATTATACCTATTTAACATACAATATAAGTATAATTGTAGTGAAAGAAGGAGAGAATCATTGCTTCTACAATTTGGGATGCGTTAAAAACCTCAAACCTAAGCTCTGATTATATTCAATTTGGCACGGACACTAATCAAACCCTAGCTCATGGCGGGCTGGTTCGCGCAATCGAAATAGTACAGCGTCCGGAAAATATCTGTGGAGTACAGGGAATAACTTTGGAATAAGCGGCAACTTCTACAATAACATGAGCAAAACTTATAGCAGCCATCGAATAGCATATAGTTTTACAGGATATTCGCTTTTGTAAAGACAATTTGCCTTTTCAAAATCGACGAATAATCCCAGGTGACAGGCATAGTATTGAAGGAAATTACAGGAGGTGTCAAGATGAATTCAGCTTCGCATAATTGTTCACGTAAACGACATGCAAGAATTGTAGGCTGTTCAATACTAGCAACAATTCTTATTAGAGTATAATTCTGATGACATTGGACAATTGGGATATTTAAAGAGGAAGTGCGTATATAAAGTGGTTATAAAATATTGATCTAGCACGATTTATAGGAATAGAAGCTGTTATTATAAGTATTATATATTCTAGATTTAAAGTATATCTGAAATACTAAGTACATACCTGGTTTTAAAATTATTAGCATTAAGTTTGATTATATTTAATAAGAATGTTTATTTAGATGACTTGTATGGTATAATATTTGAAAGAAATGGAAATTTACCTGTATTTATAGTGATTGTATTATTGGTTTCACCGCTAGCTATAAGTTGTCTAATAATATAGTGCTAATCCTTACAAGGATGTGGAAAACACTTTATATTATTATAATTTAAAAAACAAAGGTGAGGTAGGATGAAATGGGAAAAAAACTTAAAATCATAGCTATTACTCTGATAATAATTATAATATTTGCATCCTTTTTCACCTTTGTAAATAAAGATTTAAATAGGCATAAAGAATCAAATTTCTCTATAAATTCATTTGAAGATTGTAGGGAGATAGTTTTATTAAAAGCTACACCTAATTCTATAATAAGAACCTTTGAAACAGTATTTCTAGAATATACCATAAGGCTAGTAGAAGAAAGGACTCTAGCATATTTTTTATCTAAAGGTAGAATCACTATGGCTTACGATGTCCAAGCCCTGCCCTTGATAAAATCTAGTAAGGATAAATTTTATTTTTATCCAATATATAATGATAAAGTAGTTATTTTACAAGATTTTCAGCAGATAAACAGCGCTATTATGAGTTGGGAAGATTTAAAATCTATAGACCATAAATTAAGCTTGCCTTCAGATAAGTTAGAATTACAATATATTTGCTCAGCTATTTCCTACGAATCTATAGGTGAAGTAAATCATGATTATACATATAAATATTTAAAAGAAATAAATGAACAAAAAAGATTATATATAGATGATCCAAATACCCCATTACAAATACGTCTTAAATCAACAACCTTAAGTCAAATATCCAGTAGAGATTCTTATAAAATAGTAGAAAACGAAGATCCCTCCTTAGTCTATCAACTTGGTATACTGTCATGGGATCCAATTCCAGAGGAAAAAATTAAAGAAATACAAAATTCTTATATAAGCTTAGAAGAAAAGCTAGGAAAAGAAAACCTAGATAAATTAAATGAATTAGCATCAGAGCAAGAGCATTTCTTTTCGCCAGAAATGATAGAACAATTTATTTCATCCAATGAGATTACAACAAAATTTAATAGAAATGTATTAGGAATCCAAAAATTTGTTCCAATAGATGATATAGAACATCACTTATTTAGCCTAATACTAATAATTATTATTGTAGTATGGATAAAACATAGTCAAAAACATATTATCTATTCAGGTATACGGGTAGGGCTACTAATTACTGGAATTTTAATAATTTCTTGGCTTATATTGACTATATTTAAATCTGCCATATATGACAATCCGCTTGTAGAACGGATATCTTGGTATCTATATTATGGCTTTATGTTGCCCATTCCAGTGATATCATTATATATAGCTGAAAATGCGGATAGGCCTATGGATAGATATATATCTAATGGGGTTAAATTAAGTAGTATTATTTCAATTTTATTCTTATTATTAGTATTTACAAATGATAAACATCAATTAGTATTCAAATTCCACTCCTTGGATCAAAGAACATGGAATAGCCAATATAGCTATGGCATTGGCTATATATCACTTAAATTATGGTTTATAATTAGTCTGTTCGCAGCATTTTTTATAATGATGAAAAAAGCTTGGGATTCACCAAAACGAAAAAACATATTAATTCCAATCCTAGTCATTCTACTAGGTATATTATATAGCTCTTTATATAATTCAAGAGTGCAATTTTTTAGTGAATTACCACTGACTTTTGGTATGAGTATATTTATAATAGGTTTTTGGACAGCGGCAATATTTTTTGATTTAATTCCCGTAAATAAAAGTTATCCTTTAACTTTTGAAGAAAGCACTATGGACATGCAAATACTTGACTTAAAATCAAATATAATTCACAAAACAAAAGGGGCAACTCCCATATCAGAGGAAATGGAGAAGGCAATAATAGAAAGAGATAAGGAAGTATTTGTTTACAAAGACAATATATTAGTTTCCACTACAGCCATATCTGGTGGCAAGGTGATCATAAAAGAAGATATATCTATAATCAATGAATTAAAAAATTCACTTGAAAAGGTTACAGAAGAACTGGAGAAAGAAAACAATATTCTCTTAAAGAAAGAAAAGATAGAAAGAGAATTAGTCTTTGTTAGAGAACGAAACTATATTTTGAAAGAAGTAAGTAAGATAATAAATGAAAAAACCAGGGAAATGAAAAATCTACTAGAAGGGATAGAAGAAACAGAATTAATAAAAGACAAGGTGCGGAAGGAAATTTATAGATTGGCAATATATAGTAAAAGAAAATCTGAACTATTAATAAAATCACAACAAGAAAAGACTTATTCTATGGAGGATACATCTAATCTACTAGAAGAAATAACCAAAGAGATGCCAAAGGGATATACATTTTTTAGTCGGCCAAAAGGGGAAGTAAACCTTGATACTGTAAAAATCTTATATGATTATTATCATCAAGCATTAAATATAGGGGTGGGAATAGGTATCCAGAACATAACTACAAGATTATATAAAGAAAATAAAAAAACATATCTACATTTATTGGTGGATGAAAATGGCAATAGGATCTACATAGAATTAAAAGATTTTCTTTCTAATAGATTATCAACTAAAATCAGAAAAAAATCAATAGATAGTTCTACATCTATTATTCTTAGTATAGAAGAGGGAGTAGAAGATTATGATGGAATTATATAGTAGTTTAAATTCAAGTATAATATTTATTTTCATGATATTATCAGTTTTTGTAATAATTATTCAAGCAATGTATATTACATTGATAAAAAAGAATATAGTCCTAAAGATATATGAAGTATTAAATATTGCATATTTAATACTATTATCACAGATGCTACGTAGCCTTAATAGTGGGTTAAACTCATCTATATTGATGGAAGGAATATACGATCCTTTTATATGGCTTATAGGCTTTATTACAATTACTATTGGCTTATATGCTTATAAAACAATACAGAAAAACCACATAATCTGTGGATTACTACTGGTGGTTATAACATTCCCAATTATGGAAAGATTGCCTTATAAAACATATACTTTTTTCTTTGTGATTTCATTGTTTGGCCTTGGTATAAGGGGATATTTATTATATAAAAAAGAAAATAGAAAAGAAAGAACAGAAATAACGTATAATTCCATAAAGGAAGCAATGGACGCTCATTTTATAGGAATATTATTTGCAGAAACTAATGGCCAAATAACCCTGATAAATAATAAAATGGCAATTTTAATAAAGAAGATAACTGGGGAATATAAGAGAAATGCAAATAAATTTTGGGATTTTATATTAGAAGAATCATCCGATTCAATATGTTGTAGACAAGAGAAGGATTGCTATATAATGACTGATACAGAAGGAGAAAAATGGCAATTTAGAAGGGAAAAGATTTTTAGAAAAGAGAAAGAAATATATCAAATAATTGCTACCAACGTAACCGAACAAGAAGCTATAAATCAAAAACTTAAGCAAAAGAAAAAACAATTAGAAGAGCAGGGCTATGAATTAAAAGCTTTAATAGAGAATGTAGAAGAGATAGAAAGATTAAAAGCATACAGTATTGCCTATGAACATATACATGATATGCTAGGTCAGAAGATATCTATTCTGCAAAGAATGTTAAAATCAGACGAGAATCTTCAACTAGAAAAACTAGAGGAGTTAATAGATAATTTGGTGAAAGATATAAATAGTGTAGAAGAAAGGTCGTCAGAAGAAATTTATCAGAATTTGGTTGAATCTTTTAAATCATTAGATATACAAATACATAAAAATGGTGAAGTGCCACAAGACCCTAAGATATCAAATATATTAGTAGGAATAGTAAGAGAAGGAATAACAAATGCAGTGCGTCATGGAAGGGCAAAAAATATCTATATAGATTTATATGAGGACAAAGATCATTATCTTAGTATTAGAAATGATGGAGCTGTCTCACCAGAAACAATTTATTGGGGAAATGGTCTTAAAAGTATAGAGAATAAAGCTAAAGAATTGAATGGAATACTAAATATAGATACAAGGCCGGAATTCAAATTAACTATTAAATACTAGGCAGAGAGGTGATGTAAATCATGATAAAGTTATTATTCATAGATGATCAGCCAATAATCTTAAGATTCCTAGAAGACATTTTCAGCGACAAGGTAAAATATGAAATAGTAGGCAGCTTAACTCAAGGAAAACTAGCAGAATTGTGGTGTGAAGAAAAGAAACCTGATGCTATATTTTTGGATATTCAAATAAAAGAGGACCATATCAATGGTCTTAAAATAGCAGAAATAATAAAAAGAAAATATCCTAATATTAAAATAATAATGATGACAGGTTATGATGAAATTTCATATCTACCAAGGGCAAAAGATATAAGAGTAGATGGTTTCTTGTTCAAAAGTTATCCTGAATCTAAGTTTATAAAGGCATTAGATGAAATAATCTATCAAGGGAAAAAAGTATTCCCCGACGAAGATCTACAAATACCAGTAACGCATGGACAGACTTCACTAACCTGGAGAGAAATAGAAGTTTTAAGGCTTATTTGCAAAGATTATACTAATAAGGAAATAGCTAGTGAACTTTTTGTAAGTGAAAGTACAATAAAAAGACATGTGGAAAAACTTCTTTCAAAGACTGGGAAAACATCTAGAGCAGGTTTAGTTTCCCATGCCATGTCTGGAGGTTGGATAGACCCAAGTATATAATAAATTTAGAAAAGACCTTTTAAGGTCTTTTTTTATGTGCAAAAACTGGTCGAATGACCAATATACAAAGAAAAAATATAAATGTAAAATTAAATTAGCAAGCAAAGGAGGGTGGATATGGGAAAAAAAATAGTTTTTTTAATGTACACTAGTATGATAGGCCAGGGGTTGGAAAGAGAATTCCTAACACAAAAAGAATATGAAACGGTATTTACTAATGATTATGAAAACACAGAATTATATTTAAATAAGAAAACACCAGATATTATCCTTATAGAAGTACCAGACCATTCATCCTACCCAATAGGCTACTGTATGCAAGTATCTGATCGATTCAAAAAGAAATATCCTCAAATCAAATCCATGCTGTTTTTAAACCACACTCCTATGGAGGAAATAATCGAGGAGGTGATTAAGGCAAAAAAAGAAAATAGGATAGATGGATTTACCACAAGCTTTACCAGATTGGAAGAGATAGTAGCAGGCTTAAAAGCTTTAAAATAAAATAAAAAGAGGAGGAGAGTTTATGATTAAAAAAATTATAGCAGTCTTTATAGCAATTGTGATAGTCTTTGGAACAATTCCAATTGACGTTTTTGCTAATAATAGCCAAGAACCAGCCAAATTTGAAGATATGCCTGAAAATTGGTCAAGGGCAGCATTGGAAAATGCCGTAGAAAATGGACTATTATCAGGGGTAGATGGCAAAATAATGCCAAATGAAAAACTAACAAGGGCACAAATGGCAACAGTGATTACTAGGGCCTTTGGAGCAAAAGACAAGGGCAACATATCAAAGTTTTCAGATGTAAAAGCTTCAGATTGGTTTTATGACAGTATGTCAAAAGCATACAAGATGGGGGTAATAAAGGGTTCTAACAATAAGTTAAACCCAAAGGAACCAATTACTCGTCAAGAAGCTTTTGTAATGATCGCAAGAGCATTCAAGTTAGAACCAGCAGATGTACTTAACAAATCATTTGAAGATACAGATCAGATTTCTGATTGGGCAAAAGAAGAGGTCTATTCTGTAATTAACAATGAATATATTCAAGGTTCTAATGGAAAAATCAATCCCAAAGGTAATATTACAAGGGCAGAATTTGCACAAGTTTTCTACAATATTGTAAAAGAATACATTCAAACAGAAGGCACCTACAAAAACCTTGCAAAAGGCAATATCATGGTTAGTGTACCTAATGTCATACTAAAAGACCTAACCATAGAAGGTGACCTCATAATAGGTGACGGAGTAGGAGAAGGAGATGTCATCTTAGATAGTGTAAAGGTAAGGGGAAGGATTGTAGTTCGTGGTGGTGGAGAGAATTCCATCATCATCAAAGGAAACTCAGACATATCAAATATTATAGTAGCCAAAGTAGATGGAGTAGTAAGTATTAAAGTACAAGGCGATGCAAATGTTGAAATAATATATATAGATGACGAATCTGATGACGTTAACATAGAAGGGCAAATAGGTAATCTACAATTAATGGCATCAGGAATTATAGTAGGTGCTATAGATAGCCAGATTAAAACAATAGACATCATAGGTAAGAATTCAAAGGTAATAATAGACAAAGACTCAAAAGTTGAAAATATCAATATAAATAAAGAAGCAGTTGGAATAAAACTAGAAGTAGTAGGGATAGCTGATAAAGTTACAACTCAAGCCCCAAACACACAAATCACGGGAAAAGGAAAAGTTTCCAAAGTAGAAGTAAAAGAAGGGGGCAATAATGCAAAAATTGAAACAACAAATACAAAAATCCAAGTAGATAAGGGAGTTACAGGAGTTACCCTACCCCCTACCCCACCAAGCCCTAGTAGTAGTGGTGGCAGTAGTAGTGGTGGTGGCAGTAGTAGTGGTGGAACAACAGTAGTGTCAGTAGGTTCTATTAACATCAACAAATCAACGACAACATTAGTAGAAGGAACAACAGAAACTCTAACAGTAACATTTACACCAAGTAATGCCAGCAACAAAACCATCACTTGGACAACAAGTGATGCAAGTAAAGCAACAATAGATTCAACAGGTAAGGTAAGGGCAGTGAGTGCTGGAACAGCTACCATTACTGCAAAAAGTAATAATGGTAAGACAGCAACATGTGTGGTTACGGTAACAACAACAGTAGTGTCAGTAAGTGCTATTAACATCACTCCAGAAACCTTGAATTTAACAGCAGGTGGAGCAACAGGAACCATAGTAGCAACAGTTTTACCTGATAAGGCAACAAACAAGAGTGTTACTTGGACAACAAGTGATGCAACTATAGCAACGGTAGTTAATGGTGTTGTTACACCAAAAACAGCAGGAACAGCAACAATTACAGCAACAACTGTGGATGGTGGATTTTCAAAAACAATATTAGTGACAGTAAATCCTGTAACACCACCAGCATATTCATCAACAAAGGCACTTGCAAATGCTACAGTAACAGTAGCTAATGGTACAAGCGAAGCTGATGCAAAAGCAGCATTAGATAAAACAGTAGAAGTAGTTGGAACAAAAGGTGAAACAGGCACAGCTAATATAGCTTGGACAATAGCAAGTTATGATGGAAATACAGCTAATAATTACACAGCAACAGGTGTATTAACCTTACCAACAGGCTGGACAGGAACAGTAGCAGATGTAACTGCCACAGTAACAGTAAATCCTGTAACACCAATAGCATATGCATCAACAAAAAAACTTACAAACGCTACTGTATCAGTAGCAAATGGAACAAGTGAAGCAGATGCAAAAGCAGCATTAGATGCAACTGTAGAAGTAGTTGGAACAAATAGTGAAACAGGCACAGCTAATATAGCTTGGACAATAGCAAGTTATGATGGAAATACATTAGGAGAATACTTAGCAACAGGAGTATTGACATTACCAACAGGCTGGACAGGAACAGCAGGAAATGTAACTGCGACAGTAAGAGTAACTAAAGCTAATGTTCCTAGTTCTATTACATTGGGCTCTAGTATATTAAATTCAACCAATCCTTATTTAGTAGACGATAAACCAGCAACGACAGGAACGCTTGGGGATGGCAAGTGCACAGCACATTTTGATTCATTAACTGGAGTTTTAAGCTTACAGGGCTATGTAGGTGGAAAGATCCATATTAATGAGGCAGGCAAGGATCTCCGTATTAAATTAATAGGAAATAATAACAAAATTACTGGCGGACAATTTGGTATCCATAATGATAAAGGAGATATTTATATTACGTCAGATAATGAAGCATCCTTAGAAATTGAGATAAATTCATCTTCCGCTGGTGCGGCAATTGCAAATGGATGGATGACCATGACTGAAAACCCTTCCGTGTTCATCGGCGGTAAAGTTAAACTAACAATAAAAGCCGAATATACTGGAGAACAAACTACTAATAGTATAACTGGTATTTATGCTGGAAGAGGTTCTGTAAAAATTCAGGATCAAGCAGATTATTCCGCTACTATAACAAATTCAAAGTATCAAGGACGAGGAATATACTCAAACGGGAAAACTATAATAAATACCTCAGGAAAAATAGGAATCGATGTTTCAAATAGTGATCAAGGTGTAGGAATATACGGTAATAGTGGTATAGAAATACAGCAAGTTAATTCCATGCTTATAACAATACCTTCAACCGGTGATACTAATACAAAATTCACAAGTGGAACAGTTGATGTATCATCAGGAGTTGCCGTCAACAAATCAGCTACAGAAGCTAGCTACAGAAGCGGTACACCATACACGCTAGGGCTGGAAGGTGGAAATATTACCACAGCAACAGGAGGAGTTATAGGCTCACCACATCAATACCTAGAAGATGATGTAATAACAATCCAATCTACAATATCTGAAGCTAATTTTGATAGATGGACAAAAGCAAATGGAGCAGCATTAGAAACATCATTATTTATAAATAGTACTACTGCAAACACCGCCACAGCAACAATTAAGATGCCGGCTGGAAGTCTAAATATTAAAGCTAGAGAAAAGGAAACTGGAGCGGTAATAAATATAGCAGCAATACTAGGAGTAACAGCTCCAGTAACAGGGGCAACTCCAGTAACAACTATCGCTGGAACAGAACAATACACAGGAACTGTAACTTGGTCACCAAAAGCAACAAAATTTGCTGGAGATACAGCTTATACAGCAACGATTACTTTAGTAGCAAAATCAGGATTTAAGTTAGATGGAGTAGCTGCTAACTTCTTTGAAGTAGAAGGTGCAACAACAGTAACTAATGAAGCGGATACAGGCGAAATAATAGCAGTATTCCCAGCAACAGCAGCTGATACATTAATAAATATAGCAGCAATACCAGGAGTCGAAGCACCGGTAACTGGGAAAACTCCAGTAACAAAAATAAATGATACAGAACAATATACAGGAACAGTAGAGTGGTTACCGGCAGATACAAAATTTGCTGCAGAAACAGTTTATACAGCTACAATAGAATTAACAGCAGAAACAGGATTTACATTAGATGGCGTGGCTGCTAACTTCTTTACAGTAAATGGTATAGCAACAACCCATGTGGCGGGAGTTGTAACTGTAAAGTTTCCAGCAACAGCAGCATCTGATTTTGCCGGTGGAACTGGGACAGTAGGAGATCCCTATCAAGTATCTAATGCAGAGCAACTGAATAAGGTTAGAAATTATCCGGGTAATAATGTGTACTTTAAACAGACGGCAGATATTGACCTTACAGCTTATCTTGGTGTAGGTGGAGCTGGATATAACGAAGGTAAAGGTTGGGTTCCAATTGGAAAGGACGTTTTTGGAGAAAGGTTTTATGGAAATTATGATGGAGGAGGATTTGAAATCACCGGGCTTACTATAGTAAGTTCAGAAGATTATCAGGGACTTTTTGGAAATGCTTCACAATATACAAACTTGAAAAATATTAATTTAACAGGGGTTGATATAAAAGGGAACTCATATGTTGGAGGCTTAATTGGGAATTTTGGTTTTGGACAGTTAGAAAACTGTCATGTGTCAGGTAAAGTAGAAGGCACTGGAAACTTTGTAGGTGGATTGGCAGGACTATATAATAATAGCAATGTTGGCGAAGGCATGAAAAACTGCAGTACCTCAGTTGAGGTCATAGGCATAAATTATGTAGGTGGATTGGCAGGTAAAAGTGGTTATACTACTATAGACAGCTGCTATTCAAAGGGCTCAGTTAAAGGAGTTGACATTGTAGGTGGACTGGTAGGTAATGTGGCTTTGAGTTCAAATGTTAAAGTAACTAATAGCTACTCCCTAGCTTCAGTCACAGCAACAACAACCTATGGACGTGTAGGTGGCCTTGTAGGTTTAAATCAGAAAGCTATAGAGAATTGCTACGCTGCAGGTAAAGTAACAGGTAACGTAACCAATGCAGGTGGTTTAGTGGGTCAGAATAAAGATGAAGGGGCTATAACTTCAAGCTACTATGATTCTGAAAAGACTGGTCAATCTGACACAGGCAAAGGAGACGGTAAAACAACAGTAGATATGATGAAGAAGACTACATTTTCAGGGTGGGATTTTGAAACTATATGGACAATAGTCGAAGACTCTTCATATCCTACACTAAGGTAAAAAAACAAAGTATTTAACATTTAACTGCATAATCAAAACCCAAATCACCCTCGTAGGCAGAGTCGAAACCAGGCTCACCTGCGGGGGTTTTGGTTTTTGGGGGGGGAAGCGTACTTACCTACGTCACGGGGGCGGGGGTGTTTTGCTGTTTTGTGGACGTGTTTCCTCGGAGGGGGCACGTTGAAGTCGTAACCCTGCTTACAAGGAGTGAAGCGAGTTGTAAGTAGAGGTACTTCTCATGTCAGGAATGTCCAAGAAGACAAGTGAAGCGAAGGCTGATTGGTTACATTCTACGGCGGAGGTAGTCTTCTGATGACGTATTGTGGTCTGGATAAAGAATAATAGGGTTTGACCACAACATATAGTGGTTTGAGAGTGAAAAAAGGGTCAAAAATCGGTGGAAAAACACCGTTTTTTGACCCTTTTAAATAGGCCATTTGACAGATGACATTGTATAATTGGAGATATTTGAAGAGTAAATGGTTAAATTTAGTTGATGTTATGGTATGTGAATTATATACTATAGATGAAGATTAGTATTAGAATACGTCTTTAAAAAGGAGTGATTTCATGAACAGCAAATCAATAGTTTATATTTTAAGCACCTTAATCTGCAGTTCAGTTTTTGTAATTTTTGGCACTTATGCCTTAAAAAAGAAAGGCCCTGTTCACTTCTGGGCGGGTTCGGTTGTTAAAGATGAAGAAATAAAAGATGTAAAGGCATATAACAGGGCCAATGCTTTTATGTGGCTTGGGGCTGGAGCTATAATCGCATTTTCAGGTTTTGCTTCTCTTATATGGAAAAGTAAGATGATTTCTTTGGTTTTTGTGTTATTAATATTTTTTATTATAATCATTATGATGGTTCTTTATCAGAAAATCTATAATAAATATAAAGCATGAAAAGCTTATATTTATGTAATAGTTTGCCTATAGCTTATTTTAATTAGATACGCACTCTTAATAACTATATCTTAAGGGGAGTATTATATACATCATGAATAACCTATATATTGGAGGTGTTGATGTGGCAAATAAAAATGATAATAGTGACAATGGAGCTAATCCTATTGGAACTTGATAGGAATTGGATTAACTTTAGGTACTGTCATTGGGGTAATAGTTAAAAATATTCCTATTGGAGTTGGGGCAGGGCTCGCACTTGGAGTAGGAATAGGTTCTAGTATAAATAAAAAATAAGTATGTATAAAGTTCTAGAAATATTTTAGATGTATTCTTTATTTTATGCACAACTAATAAGATGTAAATAAATTGATAAAAATACATGGATTGGATTATAAACAATTCTAATACATCTATTTTTATATAAAGAAAATTGAATATAGAGAATAAGCTGGCGAAGTTGAGGTCAAGAAGACCAATATACTTCGATTTTTTTATGTCTAAAAATAGAAAGAGAGGATTGAGAACAATGTCAAAATTATTTATGTATGGAACATCACTGGAGGGAATAGAACAACTGGCCGTAGAATGTAACCAATCACTTCTCCCTACGGTCGAGTTCTTGGACATTCCTGACATGAGACCTACCACTATTTATTTCATAAATAGGGTTAGGGCTTCAATGGTTATGGTTCCAAATTTCCAGCCAAGAAGAAGTGGTATAGTCATTAACAATTATTTCAACTGCCAAGGGGGTGGAAAAGATTGCAACTGCAATGTTCTTAATGTTAACAATAGATGGAATAAATATGGATACATTGGGTAAGATTTGAAAACTAATGTGTATAGGTTTAGATATAAGGATTTAATAAGGAAATGTTTTGGTAAAATAAATAACTATTATTTAAAGGTTTAATTACTAAATAAGGACATTTTTAAACAAAGACTTTGAAAAAAGATAGCATTAAGGAGGTAGTTATATTATTATGGAATATAGTATTACTAGTGAAAAGAGAATATATTTTAGCATAAAGGAGCGAAGATAATGTGAAAGGACTTATTTCAAGATCATATATTGGAAAGAGGGATAGATTATTTTATTCGTAACCTTGTTGAAAATGTATATGTTAAAGACAACATAATAGAAGCTACTGTACATGGAACTGAAGAATATAAAGTTGAAATTGTGAAAGATAATGATGAAATTAGAGATTTAAGTTGCAACTGTCCATATGCAGATGGTGGAAGTAATTGTAAGCATATGGCGGCAGTATTATTTTATTTAGAAGACAAAGAGAATACTTTAGCAGGAAAAGATATAGGCGAAAGTATTGGTAAATTAGTAGAAGAAGCAGATAAGATTATAATTGAAGATTTTTTAATTGATATTCTGAAAAATGATGAAAAATTATTAAACAAATTTAAAAGTAAATTACAGTGTGATATTTCACCAACAGATATGAAGCGTTATAAAAATCAAGTAAATATTATTTTTAGGAGATATGCAGGACATCATGATTTTGTTGATTATAAAAATGCCAGGAGTTTCATATCCGAACTTGAAGAAATTCTAGATAATGATATACAAGCAATGCTAGATAACAATCAACTGAAAGAGGCCTTTGAACTTACTAATTATATATTTATTAAAGTTGGAAATCAAGACATGGATGATTCAGATGGTGGAACTGGAGAAATAGCCAACAATTGTCTACAAATATGGCAAGAAATACTATATAAATGTGATGTTAAACTTAAAAGAGAAATTTTTAATTGGTTTATTGCTCATTTGGATGGTTCGGTTATAGACTATATGGAGGATTACATAGAACAGTTTATATTTGATAATTTTAAAGAAGAAGAATTTCTGGAAAACAAACTTATATTTCTTGATAATGAGATAAACGAATATAAAAAAGATAAGGATTCATGGTTAAGTAGCTTTAGGCTTGGTGAATTAGCTTTGCACCGTATAGAAATTCTAGAGACAAAGAATGTAGACCAAAATAAAATTGAAGAATATTGTAAAGAGAACTTGGAGATTAATCAGGTTAGGAAATATTATATTGATATTTGTATTAATAAGAAAGACTACGATATGGCAATTGAGTTACTTAGGGAAGGTAAAGACAAAGAAAAAGATTGGCCAGGACTTTTAATCAATTATAGTTTGAAGTTAAAGGACTTATATAAACAAATTGGCAAACATAAATTGTATGAAGAAGAATTATGGGCATTAGTATTAAACTACAAAGCAGGGGATGTGGAATTATATAAAGAATTAAAATCAATTTATACAGATAAAGAATGGATGAAAGAAAGAGAAATAGTGTTTAGTAAGCTATCTCCCTATAGAGGAATTGATAAATTATATGAGCTAGAGGGATTATATGATAGATTAATTGAGTTAGTTGTAAATTCCCATGGATTATATATGGTGATGGAGTATGAAGAAATTTTAAAAGATATTTATCCAAAAGAGCTTCTTAATAAATATGAAAATACAATAAAGGCTATGGCAACAAATACTTCTGGCAGGGCACACTATAGAGAGATAGTATCTATTTTAAGAAGAATGAAGAAGTATCCAAAGGGTAAAGAAAAGGTATCGGAAATTGTAAGTGATTGGAGATTAAGATATAGAAATAGACCAGCAATGATGGATGAACTAAATAAATTATAGCATGTGAAGATTTTTTAATTATTCTTTATATTTTTCTTGTATATTATTATAATAAATACATAAGATAAAAGAAATTGCATATACACTGTATTGACATTGTATATACAATTGAGTATAATATACTTAAAGGGAGTGATTAATATGGCTCAAATAAATATTCGTATTGATGATAATTTAAAAGAACAAGCAGAAATCTTATTTGAAGAATTAGGCTTAAATATGTCAACAGCCTTTAATGTATTTATCCGCCAAAGTATTAGGCAGGGTGGTATACCATTTGAAATTACAACACAAGTAGATCCATTTTTTAGTGAATCAAATATAAAAGTACTTCAAGAATCCATTAAGGAGGCAAGTGAAAGCAAGTTTGTTTCTAAGTCATTAGAAGAGTTGAAGGAAATGGAACAATGAAGATAAACTTTACAGAAATAGCATGGCAAGATTATATCTATTGGCAAGGACAAGATAAGAAGACAATAAAGAGAATAAATCAGCTTATTCAAGACATTGACCGCAATCATAATGAAGGAATAGGAAAACCTGAAGCATTAAAAGGAAATCTATCTGGATGGTGGTCAAGAAGAATTGATGATAAAAACCGATTAGTTTATAGAATACAAAATAATATAATTGAAATAGCACAATGTAAAGGACATTATGATGATAAGTAAAAGATAAATTATATGGAGCAAAGCCCTCAAGAAAATTTGATATGCTCCCCTTGTAGTAGACAGTTAAAATAATAAAACTGTTCACTACAAGGAGGAGTATTTTTTATGGGAAGAAAAGGTGCATTTACAACAAATGAGAAACTAGAATATGTCCATAGATGTTTAGATGGAATAGACTCCATTAATAATACTGCTAAACTTATTGGCGTTGACAATAGCACCTTAAGAGAATGGATTAGAAATTTTCAAGCACTAGGTGTTGATGGATTAGGTACTTCTAAGAATTCTTTTTATTCAGAAGAAATTAAGAATATAGCTGTAAGAGATTACTTAGATGGAAAAGGATCATTAGCTGATA